>DEQI01000290.1:0-5065 GCA_002360295.1 Planococcaceae bacterium UBA3370 | reverse complement strand
CTATTGAAATGGGAAAAGCGTCTTCACAGAATTGAAAAAAAACGACATGAATCGTGAAATTTCTTAACCTTTCCTTCACTGAAATAGGCTCTTTTGTGCTATAATAAGAGCACGTATGTAACGGATGGAAGGGCGATGAGCATGGACATTAAATTAAGTTCAAAGATCATTTTAGAAAAAGAATTTAAAAAGAGTATGAAAGGCTATCATATAGACCAAGTAGACCAATTTTTAGATCAAATTATGGAGGATTATGACACATTCGAAAAAAAAGTGAATGAACTCCAAGCTGAAATTGATCGGTTAAAAGTAGAGCTAGAAAATAGCACACGTAAAACAGTGACACCACCGACCAATTTAAATACAAATACTAATTTTGATATTTTAAAACGTTTATCAAATTTAGAAAAGCATGTATTTGGTAGTAAACTTTATGAGTAATTTTTAAAAATGATTAGTTGTTTTTATGCAAGACATCGAGTATAATATATACCGACATCAAGAAATTCAAGTAATCGCTGCATCTCTTGAAGATGTAGAGGAAAGTCCATGCTCACACGGTTCTGAGATGACCGTAGTGTTCGTGCTTACTGAAAAAATAAGGTAAGGCAAGCGTTATGCTTGACGGCGGAAGGAATACCTAAGTCATCTGATATGGTAGACACTTCCTGAAAAGTGCCACAGTGACGAAGCTTGCTAGGAAACTGGCAAGGTGGAACGAGGTAAACCCCACGAGTGAGAAACCCAAATTATGGTAGGGGCACTCTCCAAAAGGAAATGAACGGATGGAGGGACGGGAAATATCCCGTAGATAGATGATTACTACCTGGTCGTACGAGGTGTAAACCGTTCGAGTACTCAGGAACAAAACATGGCTTACTGAATTATATTGATGGTTACTTGTATACAATAAGCTCTCCATTAATTTGGAGAGCTTTTCTTTTAGATATAGATTGAATGTTACAAATATTAGACATATTTATAAGGGTGGAACAGAACATGAATGGTGCAGCTACAGGACAAACTAGAGATAAATATAATCCATTTCCTAATTATTCAACAAATATCTTAATGACAATGTTTGAACATGTAGCTGAAGGCATCATGATTACGAATAATGAGAAAAAAATTATACGTGTGAATCCAGCCTTTACATTTGTTACAGGTTACACTGCAGAAGAAGTAATTGGTAACAGTCCATCGATTTTACAATCAGGTGTTCACGATAGTAACTTCTATAATAGTATGTGGAGTTGTATCCAAAAAAACGGGATATGGCAAGGTGAGATTTGGAATCGCCGCAAAACAGGGGATATTTATCCTGAATGGTTAACCATTATTCCTGTAAAAGATGAAGAGGGGAATGTAACAAACTATTGTGGCATTTTTACCGATTTATCAGAACGTAAATATGTTGAACATGAATTGAAAAGAAGAACTGCTACAGACTTGTTGACGGATATGAACAATCGATTTTCTTATATGGAGCGAATGAATGCTTTACTAGAATCGAGTGCTAGTTTGGCAAATCAAGTTCAGCACGCGGTTTTCTTTCTCAATGTTGATCGTTTTAAGCAAATCAATGCAACGTTAGGTCATGGTATAGCCGATCAGATTTTAGTTGAACTAGCGAAGCGGATAAAAAAAATGCTTAAAAATAAAGATATTATTGCACGCTATGGCGGGGATGAATTTGTTGTAACATTAACGAACATTGCTTATACGAAAGAAGCGGCAATTTTTGCAGAAGAGCTTATTCGGATTATTGAGGCTCCTATAGCAATTGAAGATCATAATATTTTCATATCTGCAAGTATCGGTATCAGCCTATATCCGTTTGATGGTATGACGACTGAAGAATTAATCAATCGGGCTAATAAGGCGATGGTCTATTCAAAACAAAAAGGTCCACATAGCTATGCCTTTTATATAGATGACTTAGACGTTGATAGTAAACGTATGATATTACTCGATGCCGAACTACGAAAAGCGATCGATAAACAAGAGTTTACCCTTTTTTACCAGCCAAAAGTTTGTGTCCATACAAATGAAATAATTGGTGTAGAAGCATTAGTAAGATGGCAAAATGAAAAGCTTGGTTTCGTTTCACCTGGAGAATTTATTCCGTATGCAGAAGAAACGGGCTTAATCATTCCATTAAGTGAGATTATATTTGATAAGGCATGCAAAGAATTAAAACTATTACAAAGGGAAGGCTATACAAAAATCCCAATAGCGATCAATATTTCAAGCATCCATTTCCAACAGCAAAATTTCTTGGAATCAATGAAGGAAATTTTAGAAAAAAATAGGGTGACTGCTCAAAATTTTGAACTCGAAGTGACAGAGCGTACCGTAATGAACAATGCAGCTGAAACTGTCAATAAATTAGTTTTATTGAAGCAACTAGGTTTTAGAATAGCCATAGATGATTTTGGGACAGGCTATTCATCTTTGAGCTATTTAATACGGTTCCCGCTTGATATATTAAAAATTGACTATAGTTTTATACAGCATATTTGTTCGTTAGATGATAAGCAGGCGATTGTCGATGCCATTATTCAAATGGCGCATCGGTTAAAAATGCAAGTTGTAGCAGAAGGTGTAGAAAGTAAACAACAAGTAGATTTATTAAAAAAGATGGACTGTGATTTTATTCAAGGGTTTTATTATAGTAAGCCAATACCATTAAACGAGCTATTTGAATTTTTAGAGTTCTGGAAACAAGAACATCAAGGAAGGGTATAAGATGACAAAATTTCAATTAGTAGCAACTGCGGCAATGGGCTTAGAAGCGATTGTTGCACAGGAAGTTCAAGATTTAGGATATGAGACACGTGTCGACAACGGCAAAGTGTATTTTGAAGGTGACGAAACAGCCATTGCGCGCTGTAACTTATGGCTGCGTGTAGCTGACCGCGTCAAAATTGTTGTGGCACAATTCCCAGCAACGACATTTGACCAATTGTTTGAAAGCACAAAAGCAATCGAATGGGAACGTTATTTGCCAGTAGACGCATCGTTTCCTGTATCGGGGAAATCGGTAAAATCTAAGCTTTATAGTGTACCGGACTGCCAAGCAATCGTTAAAAAAGCGATTGTAGAGCGTATGAAATTTCATTATAAGCGTTTAGGTTTTTTAGATGAATCGGGCGCAACCTTTAAAATTGAAATTTCTATTTTAAAAGATGTCGCTACTCTAACAATAGACACATCAGGAGTCGGTTTACATAAACGAGGTTACCGCCAATCACAAGGTGAAGCGCCATTAAAAGAAACGTTAGCGGCTGCACTTGTAAAAATTTCTAAATGGAATCCGAACCGTCCATTTGTAGACCCGTTTTGTGGTTCAGGTACAATTCCTCTAGAGGCAGCAATGATTGGTCAAAACATTGCGCCAGGCTATAATCGTGAATTCATTTCGGAGGATTGGAACTGGATGAAAGCGAAAATTTGGGATGAAGTGCGCGATGAAGCTGACTCATTAGCAAATTATGACCAACCAATACAAATTATCGGTTCTGATATCGATCATCGAATGGTTAGCATTGCACAGGAAAATGCGTTAGAAGCTGGCTTTGGTGATTTGATTACGTTTAAACAAATGCAAGCTACAGATTTCACAACACGCCTAACAGATGGCGTCATGATTGCTAACCCTCCATACGGTGAGCGTATCGGGGAAAAAGAAGCAATAGAAAAAGTTGTACGCGAGCTTGGACAAGTGATGAATCAATATCCAACTTGGTCAGTCTATATGCTTTCTTCAATGGAAAACTTTGAAGAATGCTATGGCCGCAAAGCAACAAAGAAGCGTAAGCTATTTAATGGCTTTATTCGTACAGACCTGTATCAATACTGGGGTCAAAAATCGAAGCGCGAAGATTAGAAGTAAGCGGAAGGGGTATTTGTCTCCTTCCGTTTTCGTTGTCTAAAATATGGGATTTTAACATATAACTTCTAAAGAGAGTATTACGTATGTAGGTATTGTTTAGAAGTTGAGCAATTCGTATGGATAAAGGGAGAATAAATATATGAGACAATCTTTACCGTTTGAACTTTCGAAGGAAAAATCATTTTTTGAATCGCTTGGTGATTGGATGGGCGATGTACTTTATGATGAATTACCTGAGAAAGGCTTTGAATGCCGTGATGAACAAATTTTTATGGCATATCAAATTGAGCAAGCATTAAAAGAAAAAAACGTACTATTTGCTGAGGCAGGAGTTGGAACAGGAAAAACGATTGCTTATTTATTGCCGGCAGTATCGTATGCACGTTACACAGGTAAGCCTGCATTAATTGCCTGCGCAGATGAAACATTAATTGACCAGCTTGTGAAAGAGGGCGGCGATGTTCATAAGCTTCGTGACCATTTAGGATTAAATATTGACGTTCGTTTAGCTAAATCACGCGATCAATATTTATGTATTAAACGCTTTGAAGAGGCTGATAAACATGTAGAGGACGAATGGATTGATGTCATCGCAGAATCGATTCCAGATGGTGTTTATGCGCATGGATCGATGATAGCGTTAAGTCCATATGGAGATAGAAGCGACTATCAATCAATAAGTGATGAAGAATGGCAAATGGTCAATTATAATGCAATCATGCAATGTGCAGTTTGTGACGTGCGTAATCGTTGTGGTCAAACGCTACACCGAGCACATTATCGTAAATCAACGGACTTAATTATTTGCTCACAAGACTTTTTAATGGAGCATTTAGCGACGAAAGAATCTCGTGAACGTGAAGGTCAGTTACCATTATTACCTGAAGTTTCAATGATTGTATTAGATGAAGGGCATTTATTAGAATATGCAGCCCAAAAAGCAATGACATATAAAGTGCAGGCATCGACAATCGTACAATTATTAGAGCGTTTAATGGTAGATGGAGTACGTGAACGGACACTTTATGCGATGGAGAAGCTGCAAGATGATCACGAACTATTCTTTGATCAGCTTCGTGACGATTTAGTGCCATCAGAAGAAGATCGTAAACGAATTAAAAAATCAAAGCAATTAATAGCGTTTGGTAAGCAACTAATTGCAGATGTAGA
>DEQI01000091.1:8843-10492 GCA_002360295.1 Planococcaceae bacterium UBA3370 | reverse complement strand
TTCTTTTTCGAGTTTACGACTTCTATTGCTTTTAATGCTATTTGTTTATTTACATGAAAATTTTCAAGTGTTAAGTTTTTCTCAACACGTTTGAACTCTGGAGAATCAATAGTGATTTTTGTCATCCGAATGAATTCCCTCCTGTACGTCTTTATTATAACGTAATTTAAAAATAGGAAGCAATTTTCAGCATTAAACTAAAGATAGCCCCACATTATTTATTTTTTCGTGCATTTGCTTGATCTACCGCTGCTGTAAATACTACATCAGAGGAAGAGTTAAGCGCTGTTTCACAAGAGTCTTGGATAACCCCTATTATAAAGCCAATTGCCACTACTTGCATGGCAATGTCATCCGAAATACCAAATAGACTACATGCTAACGGTATTAACAATAAAGATCCACCCGCAACACCAGAAGCTCCTGCAGCTGATACTGCCGATAAAACCATTAAAATAATGGCAGTAGCGATGTCTACTTCGATACCTAATGTGTGAACAGCTGCAAGTGTTAAGACAGAAATAGTTACTGCTGCTCCAGCCATATTAATAGTAGCCCCTAAAGGAATCGACACTGAATATGTATTTTCATCTAGCCCTAACTTTTTACACAAATTCATATTGATTGGAATATTTGCTGCCGAGCTACGTGTAAAGAATGCTGTAATGCCACTTTCCTTTAAACAAGTTAAAACGAGTGGATAAGGATTTTTTCTTGTATACATAAAAACTAATAGTGGATTTACTACTAATGCAATAAAGAACATCGTGCCTACTAAAATTAATAGAAGGTTTCCATATTCAGCTAAAGTTGAAAGCCCGTTTGTCACGAATGCATCAAATACTAATCCCATGATACCAAATGGTGCTAAGTTGATTACCCACTTAACTACTTTTGTAATAGCGTCTGAAACATCGGCTAACACTGATTTGGTTGAATCATTAGCGCTTTTCAATGCAATACCAAGTATTACAGCCCATGCTAATATCCCGATATAATTTGCGTTCATTAACGCAGAAACAGGATTTGTCACAATATTAAATAATAATGTTTGTAATACTTCCACAACACCACTAGGCGGCGCCACATCTTGGGCAGTATCTTTCAGTGTTAATGTAATGGGGAAAATAAAACTTACTACAACCGCTACTAAGCCTGCTAAAAATGTGCCAATTATATAGAGAACAATAATTGATTTCATATTCGTTTGCTTGCCGCTTTTTTGACTAGCGATTGCATTAATAACTAAAAATAATACTAGTATAGGTGCTACTGCTTTAAGCGCACTCACAAATAATGTACCTAAAATAGAAACACCGCTTGCTGCTTCTGGAGCACCAAAAGCTAATATTAATCCGACCACAATCCCTATAATAATACGAGTAACAAGGTTCATTTGATTCCATTTCGCAAAACTATTTTTCATCTTTTCCTCCGCCCGCACACCCAACTGTACTCTCTGTACGGATATTTGTTTTTCTATAAAACACATACTATCACATTTTTTATACATGTCATTAATAAATATAAAAAAAACTGATATTTTTGTTTATTTAAGCTATGAGCTGTATATTCTACAAACAACACATAAATAGTATGTCCCCAAAATCTGTTGTTAGGTATTGTAATGGAGATTTGTGATACCAGAA
>DEQI01000091.1:0-8692 GCA_002360295.1 Planococcaceae bacterium UBA3370 | reverse complement strand
GTTAACACAAATTATGCACGACCGTAAATCCGTTCGAAAATATAAACAAGGCGTGACCATTCCACGTGAGCAACTAGAGTATTTATTACAAGAAGCAACGAGTGCACCATCCTCTAGCAATATGCAACCTTGGCGTTTCCTTGTCATCGATAATCAACAACAGAAAAAAGAATTACGAGCAATCGTTAACAATCAAGAACAAGTTGAAACTTCTTCAGCCATTATTGCCGTATTAGGCGACTTAAAAATGTATGAGAACACACAACAAATTTATGATGCCAATTTTGAACAAGGTTATATGACTCGTGACATTGCGGACTTAATGATTAAAAATTCTCTTGCATTGTATAGTGGGCTACCAGAAAATGTACTGAAAAATCTTATATACTTTGATGCGGGTCTTATTTCAATGCAAATTATGTTATTAGCGAAAGATATGGGCTACGATACTGTGCCGATGGGCGGATTTAATAAAGCACAGTTTGCAGAGATGTATAATTTAGAAGAAAATGAAGTACCTATTTTACTGATTGCGATTGGTGAAGCAGAAGCCCCAGCATATGGTTCGTCCCGATTGCCATTAAATCAAATTGTTCGTTTTGCATAATCACACTAAAATAAATAACTAGTATCAACATGTGCTAAAATGATGTAACTAAACAGGAGGACTGACTTTGGCCAAATCTCCAAATGACTTAAAACAACTTTTTTTATTATTAAAAAATATCGATCGACGTATGACAAATTCATTTGAAAAAAGAACAGGCGTTAGCTTAACACGTTATGAACTGTTATTTAATTTATATAACAACGGCCGTATGACGCAAACAGAATTGCAGCAATCTTTATTCATCGACCAAGCAGCCATTACTAGACATTTAAAAATCCTGGAGGAAAAAGGTTATGTCACTAGACAACGAAATGTTCAAAATAATCGTGAAGTCATAGTAGATATTTCAGATGAAGGGAAAAAGTTGATCAACAACTGTGATTTAGATAAAAATCAATTAATCACTGAGTTATATACCGGCTTTTCTATCGAAGAAATGCGACTTTTAGAACAATTTATTCATCGATTAAATAGTAATGTTCAAAGTTTCTAAAAGGTGCTGATGTTACTATTTATTTTTGGGGCGGTACTTACAATGTAATTATTAAACCGCCTGACTCACCTCAGTTGTAGTCACTTTAAGAATAGCGACAACTGAGAGTATAACATTTTTCATTTTTATGTTATGGTCTTCGCTTACTCGAAAACTTAGTCCTATTATCCTTTCAAAATTTTCACTTCACTCAACTAAATAGATTCCAAATTAAACACCAATGCAGGCGTTTTTTCATACTATATTTTTGAGGTGAAAAAAATGCCAAGAGTAAATTATAGAGAAACAGACGTGGATCTAGTGGCAAGGATGATGAGAGCAGAAGCTGAAGGTGAAGGAAACCAAGGAATGCTCTATGTTGGAAATGTCATCGTTAATCGTCTTGTTTCAAATTGTTTAGACTTTAAAGATTTAAGAACAATTGAAGATGTTATTTATCAAGTACAAGGCGGGAATTACTCTTTTGAGGCTGTTCAAAAAGGGAATATGTTTTATCAAAGAGCAAGACCTAATGAAAAAAGATTAGCCAGACAAACATTAGATTATTGGAGAGAACATCCTGCAAAATATGCCCTTTGGTATTTCAACCCATATGGACCATGTCCTTCGACTTGGTACGATCAACCTTTTACTGGTCAATTCAAAAATCACTGCTTTTATGAACCAATTGCTGACACATGTGAAGGTGTTTATGAAGGATAACCCTGCTGAATACAGTAGGGTTTGAATAACAGAGGTATCTCCTATTTTATCAGCAAGTTTTGGAGTTTTATCAGCGACTTTTCAATGTTTATCAGCAAGTTAAACTTTTTGTATTATATGAAGAGGGAGCTTCCTGTTGTTTATAAGGATTTCCCTCTTTTTTCATATGCTTTCTATAAAACTTCAACAAAAAATCACTACCAAATATACAACGCTATCTCTCAATTCCACATTTAATTTTATTAATATATTCGTTTTTTATAGACTTTACAGTTCAAATGCCCTATACTATTCTACATTATCGTTAAAACACGAACATTTTTAAGCGTCATGTTAATTAATGTACGCAATTAACGATAGACTTTTTTCTAGAAAAAATACATACTTAAATTTTCGAGGTGGACTTCTTAGTGGAAACAACAAATAACAAGCCAATAAATGAGAATAACAATCCCACAAATTTAACGTTTTTACCAGATCAAAAAATATCTTTAGGTCAATCAACCTTACTCGGATTACAACATGTAATGGCAATGGATGTTTATGTAGTACCATTTCTTATTGCGATGTTAATTGGATTACAATCTGGCCAATCATCTGCTTTAATTCAATCGACATTTATTGCCGCAGGGATTGCAACTATTATCCAAACTTACTTCTGTATGAAACTTCCTATAGCACAAGGTCCATCTTATGTACCACTTGGTGCCATTGTCGGTATTTATGCTGCTAGTGGAGGTGGTGACCTAGGCTGGAGCTCCGTGCTAGGTGCAAGCTTAATCGGTGCTATATTCGTCATTATTTTAGGATTTACAGGTGTTTTCAATAAAATTGTCAAAGTGTTCATTCCACCAGTAGTCGGGGGAACTATTATTTTTGTAGTAGGTCTCTCATTAATGCCTGTTGGACTGAATGACAATATTTTCAACGGTGCGGGTGCAACGATTAACCAAAATATATATTTAGCTTTTATTTCTGCTACAGTATTAATTATTTGTGTTATGTTAGGCTCTTTCTTCCATAAAAAAGGACGCGGTTTCCGAATTGCTGCCGTTATACTTTCATTAATCGTAGGATGTATCTCAGCTAACTTTATGGGCGTATTAGATTTATCAGCTGTTTCACAAGCAAAATGGTTTAGCATGCCACAAATACCTTTTGTAGATTTCAGCTTCACTTTTAATATTTCTGCCATCATTACAATGATTATTATTTATATTGTGTTATTAGCTGAAACAACGGGTACATGGTTTGCTGTCAGTAATGTAATCGACAAACCTTTAACAGACAAACAAATTAATAATGGAGTAATTGGGGAAGGAATTGGCTGCTTTGTTGCCTCTCTTTTAGGCTCCACTCCAGTAACAGGCTATTCAACAAATGCTGGTATCATTTCGATCACTGGTATTGCAAGCCGCCGTGTGTTTGTTGCAGCAGGCATTTGGTTTGTATTATTCGGATTTTCTGGGAAACTAGCTGCTTTAATTTCTGCCATTCCTTCAGCAGTTATCGGTGGTGTTTTTGTCATCGTTTGTGGCATTATCGCCATTAGTGGCTTACAAGTAATGAAAAATGAAGTAATTGGCGAAAAAGAAATGTACATAATTGCGGTTCCAATGATTATTACATTAGCTTTAACACTTCTTCCAGAAGACTTCTTATATTCTTTACCAACAACATTGCAATATTTATTAGGCTCTCCAGTAGCAACTGCTGCTATCGTAGCCATCTTGTTAAATAAATTACTACCTAGTGTAAAATAGTTTTGTAAATAGTGAACTCAAATTAATAGATAAATAGGCTATCCTGTGAAACTTACAGAATAGCCTTTTACTATTTATGGTTATTTATAAGCACCACTTTTAAAAATAAATGCTTTTTATTATCACTCTTCGCAATCAAGGATAAAAAATATTATTTTTCTATAGAAAAAAACGAACATTTTTTTATTAATTTCGTTCTGATAATTGAATAACTATTTTTTTCTTTATAAAAAATAATCCTCTCCTCAAAAATTGGATGAAAACGGGTCATTTTAATCGATTTTTTAAATGAATTTTATACCAATATACCTACATAACCCCAATTATACCATTGATATTATATACCTTTTTACTGAATAGTAACTATTCTACCTTAATTTTCTTCTCTGTTTTCATTTTTTGACTATTACAACATTTTCATAATGTCATAAAAATGTCATAAATACACCTTGTAATAAATATCTCGAAAATGTCGATAAATGTCTTCCTGCAAGCATTATTCACTACCCTAGTAGATAATTGTAAAAAAATATCCACTAGAGCTTTAGGTCTATAATTCTAATTTATGGAAAAACCAACATTATTTTTTTTGACTATAGGCTAATATTTTAATAAAATTCAATTGCAGTCAGAGGTTATCGTCATTATAAATATCAAAAAGTTCAATTAGCTATTTGAACTGTTAGATGCGATGTTGCTAATTCTATTTTAAGCAAAAACTGTCAATTATCTGCTATACAGTAATGAACGATTTAGACAGTCATCTTATAAATAGATTTCATATTAGACGATTTATACATAGTAAGAGTCTACATAATCATCATCCATCACGCTGTTTTTATTTACTGCTTGCCTCAGACATGCTGTATGAGCCTATTTCTAATAGATTTCACTATTTCAATTGTGGAAATGGGTAAATACGACACTTTAATTAGCTGTATCTAATTGAAAGGAGTCCAATTATGAAAGTGAATATGAAAGGGACTTTTCTAGCATCAATCGTCTTGGGCACTCTGCTTCTTGGCGGATGTAATCCCTTATTAGTGCTTGATCCTAAAGGTCCTCAAGCCGAAGTACAAGCAAACGACACAATGATGTTAATTTATATCATGTCGGGCGTTGTACTTGTAGTTCTTGCAATAATGGTATTTATGTTATTTAAATACCGCGCTTCAAAACAAAGTCCTGACTACGAGCCACCACATATCCATGGTCACTGGCTAGTAGAAACAATTTGTATCGGGATTCCAATTCTAATTGTTCTGTTCCTTGCTTTCAAATCAGTGGACAGTAACTATTTAGTAGAAAGTGCTCCAGAACAATATAGCGATGAAGAGCCATTAGTTATCTATGCATCTTCTTCCGATTGGAAATGGCACTTTAGCTATCCAGAACAAGGAATTGAGACTGTCAACTATTTATACATTCCAGCAAACCGTAATATCGAGTTCAAGTTATACTCTTTCGGACCAATTACAAGTTTCTGGATTCCACAGCTAGGCGGTCAGAAATATGCTATGGCAGATATGGTGACAACACTACACTTAGCTGCTGATGTTGAGGGAGAATACTGGGGTCGTAACGCAAACTTCGCCGGTAAAGGAACTGCTGAACAACTATTTGATGTAACAGCAATGTCTCAAGAGAAGTTTGACGAGTGGGTAGAAGAAGTTCATGCAACTGCTGAACCACTTACAGAGGAAAAATTCCAAGAGCTATTAGAGCCTGGACATCTTGGTCGTTCAACTTATACAGGTACACACCTTGAGTTCTCACCAGCACCAGATCACAATCACGGCAATTCAGATTCTGAGAATGCCGACCATAGCGAAAATGAAAATCATGATGAGTCAGACACTGAACATGAAGATCATTCTTCTCATTAATGATGTTAACTAAAAAGACTGTACTAGTCTGAAAGGAGTTACAACAGTATGGAATTTTTTGAGCGCTTTATGATACCACATCCAAGTTTTTTAATTTACGTGTCAATGGTATTAATTGTGCTTGTATCGATTGCATTAGTCGCGGTAATCACATACTTCAAACTATGGGGCTACTTATGGCGTGAATGGATCACAACTGTTGACCATAAAAAAATCGGTATTATGTACTTGCTAACAGCACTCTTAATGTTATTCCGTGGTGGCGTTGATGCTTTAATGCTACGTTTACAGCTATCTGTTCCGGATAATACATTTTTAGATGCACAGCACTATAATGAAGTATTTACAACACATGGGGTTGTCATGATCCTGTTCATGGCGATGCCTTTCATTACATTTTTCTTTAACTATTTAGTACCTTTACAAATCGGGGCGCGTGACGTTGCGTTCCCACGCTTAAATAACTTAAGCTTCTGGTTATTCTTTATGGGTGCTATGCTATTCAACCTTTCATTCGTTGTCGGGGGATCTCCTGATGCAGGTTGGACTTCATACTTCCCATTAGCAGGTAACGAATTTAGTCCATCTGTTGGTACGAACTACTACATGATTGCCATCCAAATCGCAGGACTTGGTACGTTAATGACAGGTATTAACTTCATTACGACAATCATGAAAATGCGTGCCCCAGGTATGACATTATTTAAAATGCCAATGTTCACTTGGTCAGCATTAATTGCAAACTTAATCGTTGTTTTCGCTTTCCCAGTTCTTACTGTAGCGTTAGCAATGGGGGCAATGGACCGTCTATTTGGCACACAATTCTTTGCTACTGGCAACGGTGGTATGGACATGCTTTGGGCCAACCTATTCTGGGTTTGGGGTCACCCTGAAGTATATATCTTAATTTTACCGGCATTCGGTATTTTCTCAGAAGTTATTTCAACATTCGCACGTCGTAACCTATATGGCTACAACTCGATGGTTTGGTCGATGGTTGTTATTTCTGTATTTGCATTTACAGTATGGACGCACCACTTCTTCACAATGGGACAAGGTGCTTTCACAAACTCGATCTTCTCTATCACAACAATGGCTATTGCGATCCCAACAGGGGTTAAGATTTTCAACTGGCTGTTTACGCTTTATAAAGGGAAAATTGAATTTACAACACCAATGTTGTATGCAGTTCACTTTATCCCATTATTCACTCTTGGTGGTGTAACAGGGGTTATGCTAGCTATGTCTGCAGCAGACTACCAATACCACAATACAATGTTCTTAGTTGCACACTTCCATAACGTAATCATCCCTGGGGTTGTTTACGCGATGTTAGCTGGTTTAACATTCTACTGGCCAAAAATGTTTGGTTTCATGCTGAATGAAAAAATCGGTAAAGCAACTGTTTGGGTAATGTCTACAGGTTTCGTACTTGCGTTCATTCCAATGTATATTACTGGTTTAGACGGACAAGCTCGTCGTATGTACACATACTCTGAATCAACTGGCTTTAGTACATTAAACATGGTTTCATTTGTTGGTGCAGGTATCATGGCTGTATCATTCATCATGTTAGTTTGGAACATTTGGTACAGCTTTAAAAACTCTCCACGTAATATCGGTTCAGATCCATGGAACGCACGTGGTTTAGAGTGGGCTACACATACACCAATTCCAAATTACAACTTTGCCATTACACCAGATGTATCAGACAGTACTTCTGAAGCATTCTGGGATATGAAGAAAAAAGGCACTAAACTTTTCAAAGGTAATATTGAAAAAATTCATATGCCAAACAACTCAGGTGTTCCATTTATTATGGCTTGCGCGTTCTTCCTATTAGGATTCTCGTTAGTCTTTAGCATTTGGATCACAGCGATTATCGGTTTAATGGGTATTCTTGGATGCATGATTTATCGTTCATTCGAAAAAGATCACGGTTACTATATTTCTGTTGAGGAAGTAAGAGCAACTGAAAATCAATATGAAAAGCGAGGTGCGAAATAATGGCTAAAGTAGATCACTCACGCCCGCTAGAATATAGTACAGAGGAAAATAACCTAAAGATCTTTGGTTTCTGGGTATTCCTTGGTGCTGAGATTATGCTGTTTGGGACATTATTCGCCGCGTACTTTACATTAGTAGATCGTACAGGTAACGGTCCTACCGGTGCTGAAATTTTTGAAATTACACCAGTTTTATTAGAAACATTTATTCTATTAACAAGTAGTTTTACAATTGGTCTTGCGATTCATGCGATGCGTTTAGGCAGTAAAAAAGCCACTCTATCATTTATGGCTGTAACACTACTATTAGGTTTATCATTCGTTAGTGTCGAACTTTATGAATTTACACACTATGTTCATATTGGAGCAGGTCTTACTGTAAGTGCCTTCACGTCGATCCTATTAACAACATTAGGAACACACGGTCTGCATGTAACAGTAGGTTTCTTCTGGGGACTATTTATCATGATTCAAATTTGGAAACGTGGTTTAAATCCAGAAACAGCGAACAAGTCTTTCATCTTCTCGCTATACTGGCACTTCCTAGACGTTGTGTGGATTTTCATCTTCAGTTTCATTTACTTGAAAGGAATGATGTAATATGGCAAAGTTCTTTCCAATTGGTCAAGTAATGGGATTTGTATTCTCTTTAGTTTTAACAATCGTAGCACTACTTGTTTACTTCATGGACATGTCTATGACAACAGGAATCACAGTACTTTTAGTTACTGCATTCCTACAAGCTGGTCTGCAATTTATTGTTTTCATGCATGCTGGTGAAACAGAAGACAAGTGGTCTATCTATTCAAACATTGTATACGGATTTGCAATGGTTCTTATCACAGTGTTAGGTACTCTACTAATCCTTCTATGGGATATGTAATAAAGAAAAGCAAACGCCCGTTAGCCCCAACAGCTGCTTGCAGTCTTGAGGGGCTGGGCGCTAGAGCTAGACAAATGTTCAAACTCCAGATTTTGCTTTCTTATCTTTAATTTTAATGTAAGGATTGTCTAGGCAACCTTTACAGCAATAAAATGCGCATTATTTAAAAGCGAATGAATCTAGATTATTGATTCATTCGCTTTTTTATTTGTTCTTCTCCCTATTGTTGCCTTAAGTGGCCTTTTTAAATTTGTTCCATTTAGGAGGTGCCTGGTTTATAAATTTAAAGTTGCTGATAAACTGCCAAAACACGCTGATAAAACTATCCAACCTGCTGATAAACTAGCCT
>DEQI01000295.1 GCA_002360295.1 Planococcaceae bacterium UBA3370 | reverse complement strand
TCAGGTGTTTCACTAGCATTTTTCAATACTTCCACAATTATTTTTGATGGCGAACCTAAAAATGCTCGCTCGATATGTCCATAATTCTCTGTTGTAAAATCAACTTTTTTTACATCTTCAATTGTTTTATATTCCATCGAAGCCTTTAGCAATGGATTTGTTGTGTCGCGTAAAATTAACGCAACGATACCTTGTGAACTTCGAGAAACTGCACTTGTGGCTTGTCCCTTAAATTCAATGTTAATTTCCGGTAAACCCATTCAATTCACCCTTTCTGTATATCTAACGTTTGCATCATTTCAATTGGATGACTGTTTTGTTCCTCATAGGAAATCTCTTTTGCCTCTGAAAACTCAATATCAAACGAAAAATCAAGTACCCCATCTGTCACAGTTGAAGTAACGTCAACAATATTCAATCTCCTATCTTTTACAGGGAGTTTTATATCAAATAGATTTTCCAACTGTTCCTGCATGTCCATTAATTCGATAGAATTCCCGTAACGATCTGACGGAAAATAATTGATTCGAATGGTTAATGATTTTTCTATTTGTGTAAGAGTGCTTGATTTAGTTTGGTTGTCAAAGGACACAAAAAAAGAAGGTCTGATAAAACCCTCTTTCACATCGTTACTATTTAATTCAATATTGAATTCCTTCGTTAACAACCCATTAACAGCCTTCTTAATATCTTTGTAAGTAATCATAATTTGCCATCCTTTAATAAATCGTCAATCCAATCTGACAGCATAATTTCCATTTGTCCGCTGGCTTCAAAGTCTCTCATGCCTTTATCAAGCACTTTTTTACCAGGTACGAATTTACCTAAATCGTTACCGTCAGAATCAACCATCCTATGCCCGTCCTCAATTAAGTGAGCGTGTGGACTAGAATTAATGACCCGTACAACCCATTCGCCGTTGCGCCCTTTAAAAACCTTTCCACGCTTCCACTTTTTATGATAATTACCTGTTTTCTTTTTAACTTCGCGCCTTGCTTTTCTAGCAACCTGTGTGCGTGCCTTACTCCCCACTTTACGCATGATTTTAGGCACTTCTTTTGGTAAATCACGCTGCGCTACTTTTAATAAGTCTTGCTGCAATTCAGTTAAACCTTCAAGAGCCATTAATCCATCAACTCCTGGCAGAAAATCTCTAAATCTTCGTTAGCGAAATAAGGATTCAATATATACTTAATTTCAAATCGGTGATCACGAAATTGAATCTGCATTTCCTTTGTAATGTCTTTGCCGGCAGAATAGCGAACAATAATTTTATGAGTGACATTCGTTAAAATCGTATCGGCTTGTTGGCGCTGCAATATCCCTGTTTGTGGAACAATGGCAGCCCAAATAGTTTTTATTTTCCCAAAGGAATAAGATGTTTCGCCTAGTTCATTTTTACTTTTGATATTGCCATATATATCGATTTTGTGGCGTTTATCTTGGCTCATGTCTTAATCCTCCACAGTGTAGGTTTGTGTTAGTGACATAAAATTTCTTAGTTCATTAAAACTAAACATGAATTTCTCGCTGTCTTTTGGATCAGTACCAAATTTTGCTTTGCAGTATTGAATAAAAGCCATACGGGCAATATCATCAGTCGGTATTAACCTACTTTCAATGATACCTACTTCTTTGCACAATGCTTTTGCTGTTAAAATTAGGTCTTGCAATTCATCATCATGCTCATTTCCATCAATGCGCATAGCACTTTTAACTTTATCCAGCATCTTCTTCGCTCGCTTTCTTACGAGTACGTTTTGGTTTATCAGGAATGTTTAAATATCCTTCTGCTTGTAAAAAAGAAACACGCTCTGAATCCGTAGATTCGTACGTGTCTCCTAATGAATAGCCAATTAAGGTTTGTTTATCAATAAAAGGCTTTATAACTGTCTGTTTCAATTAAAAGCTGCCCCCTTAAACTGCTGCAGCTTTTTTCAATACAACTAAAGAATTGATGTCCACAGCTTTTCCATCCACAATCATAATTGCTTTTGTTACAAGATCATCTGTTTCATTATCTTCGTATTTCTTAACACCCATTTGATAATTCGTATTTAAAATGTAGTCGTTGAAATTAAATAAGAATGCAAATGGTTTGCCTGTTTCTGCAGTAGTAAAACTATCTAGGTAATTACATAGCACAACTGAGCGACCAAGCAATACACGTTCGGGTTTGCCTCCAATTCCGTAATTAGTACGGGCAATAGGTTGCCCTGTCGCATCAGTCATCGAAGAAAAATCCATGAATGTTTTCTTCGTCATACACCAAACTGCATTCGCTTCATATTCAAGTGGAAGTGCAGCTTCTGCATCTGTTAATGTCTTGTATTCGATTTTGGCTACTTCTAATGCTTGTCCGTTAACAGGAGTTTCAGTAAGAATACCTTTTGGTTGTCCTATGCCAGTACCTGAAATAATAGATTGTTCAATAGCTTTAGTCATTGCTTCTACAACATTGTTAATAAGCAGTTGTTCAAAGACAGGCAAAGCCATTGTATCGACTTCTAATGAAACTGCTACAGCACAACGCAATTTGTGGTAGTTAAAAGTAATAGATCCTGTTGTTTTCTTTTGAACATCAGATCCAGCACTTTCAGCAACCCATGTTGCTACTGGCTTAACTGTAGATGTAGGAACAGTCACACCGCCCTTAATAGCTGTACGAGTAACCAATGGTAAAATCATTCCGGTTGCTTCCAGCTTCTCTACAATTCTATTTAAAACAGTTTGTGGAATCACAGAACCTACATCAGTTGTTTTAGTAACAGCATTAGCACGTACCTCTACAGGAATCGATTCTCCTCGTAAAACGTAATTCATAAAAGCATTACGATACTCTAACGAATCAGTACCTTGTTCACGAACTTCATTAGCTTGTGTGTTGAATGAATAGATTGTATTAGAAGTTCCTGTTCCCTCTCTAATTTCTTCTAACTGTGCTTCAATACGTTGGCGTTGTTCATGTTTTTCAATAACGTTCAATTCTTCATCGAGTTGTCGAATTTCGTTTTCCAATGCATCTAAATCGGCATTTTCATCATTTAAAAGTGAACGAATTTCTAATTTTCTAGCTTTGATTTCCTCAGCTGTACGTTGAGCAAAGAATTGTAAATCTAATTTTAGTAATTCTGGTTCCTGTACTTTAGTAAAAAAATGATTTTTATTCATCGTTTATTCTCCTTATACATAAGTTTTTAATAATAACCGTTTTCTTTTATCTGTATTTTTCTGATATTCATTAAATGGGTTATAACCTCGCAACGATACTTCACTATCTGGATAGGCTGGGACACCAATTAAGCTAATTTCGAACAGATCAGCTTTAGTCACATTTCTTATTAATCCATCAGCACTTCGATTCTCCCATTTTTGTTGCAACGCTTTAAATCCAAAAGAAACGCCGTCTACATCTCCACGCTGAACACTTTCCAATGCATCATTACCAAGAGTATTATTAGGTAAATCCAATTCAAATCGTAACCCTATTTCATCTTCTGATAACCGAAGAGTATTATTTTTAGTTCTTCCAAGTACCTTAGAGTTATCATGAGACCATAAGGCTCTTTGTTCCCCATTGGTTAATGTATCTGCAAAAGCACCTCTTTCAAACTGCTCTACAAATCTACCAGCAATCCTATGAGATTTTTTCCCCCACTTAACGGCATAGCCAATCAAGGTACGAGATTCCGTTTCACCTTCACGAAGTTGAATCCCCTCCGTTACTAGCTCCCGTATTTCCGTTTTGTTCATTTTCATCACCTCCTTCGCTTGTGAAATTGCCATCCTTAACTAATGCCGTATCTAATCTCCTAACTGGCTTATCTCCACCCTCAATAGGACCAAGAGAAAGGATAGAACGCCATTCATTGGGCGTTAAGGCTCCGCGATCGACCATTTGTACAAGATTCATTTTTGTAGACATAGAGGCGTATTGTAGACTTGATGCCTCAAAGATAATCTTGTTTCCGAAACCTCTTTCACGACGAGAAAAAAGCTTCCTAGTGTATTCACCAGCAAGCTGCATAGCAAAAGGTTCAATTTCAGCTTCATAATAAGCGTTCCATTCATCCTCTGTATATTTACTTTGTACAATCTTCTCGTTCGTGTTAAAAAATGAGTAAATACGCTGTATGGTTTTATCCATCTGATTTTCATTAGGAACGTAATCCTTAGGTTCAATTTGAATAGCTTCTCCTTTTGCGTCAGTTGCAGCTACACTAGTTGATTTACTTTCGCTAGATAAAAAGTTTTCTTCAAATCTTTTTGCTTCTTTTGTTAAATCCTCGGGCCTTAATGTTTGGTTGAATTTTAATAACCACCGGATGACGTTGGAATTTTTTATGGCTTTCACAATACCTTGGTCAGTGGTATTAACAATCTCCATTAATGGAGCTAATGCTTTTCCTGGATGATCTCCAAAGAAATCATCTTCGTTAAAGTCTTTCCTCAAATGAATAACATCACTATAGGGAACCGTCATTGTTTTTCCGTTAGAAAACCAAAACTTTAGGAATATATCACCTAAAGAACCCTCAACAACTTCTACCGAACTACAAGGCAGTGGATAAATTTCAGTTGCATAGCCGAAATTATCACGTTTAATATAAGCAAATGCATTGTTATTCAACTCAAATTGAGTAGCCAACTTTTCTTGCATAACTTGCCCTGTCATTAATGGATTAGGTTCTTCTAAAATAAACCTCATATATGGGTCAGGATTGATTTTAAACTCGTTTAAATTATCCCTAATATGTTTTGCTATTAATTTGCCCACAGCCTTTGATTTAGGGCGTATACAAGCTCTCACAATATCACTTTGATATACATTTCCATTCCACGCGAAAAATCCACCACC
>DEQI01000036.1 GCA_002360295.1 Planococcaceae bacterium UBA3370 | reverse complement strand
TCAGGTGTTTCACTAGCATTTTTTAGTACTTCCACAATTACTTTTGATGGCGAACCTAAAAATGCACGCTCGATATGTCCATAATTTTCTGTTGTAAAATCAACTTTTTTTACATCTTCAATTGTTTTATATTCCATCGATGCTTTTAACAATGGATTTGTTGTGTCGCGTAAAATTAACGCAACGATACCTTGTGAACTTCGAGAAACTGCACTTGTAGCTTGTCCCTTAAATTCAACATTAATTTCTGGTAAACCCATTCAATTCACCCTTTCTGTATATCTAACGTTTGCATCATTTCAATTGGATGACTGTTTTGTTCCTCATAGGAAATCTCTTTTGCGTCTGAAAACTCAATATCAAACGAAAAATCAAGTACACCATCTGTAACAGTTGAAGTGACTTCAACAATATTAAATCGCCTATCTTTTACAGGCAGTTTTACATCAAATAGACTTTCCAACTGTTCCTGCATGTCCATTAATTCGATAGAATTCCCGTAACGATCCGACGGAAAATAATTGATTCGAATAGTCAATGATCGTTCTACTTGTGTTAGTGTGCTTGATCGCGTCGGATTATCTAACGACACAAAAAAAGAAGGTCTGATAAAACCCTCTTGAACGTCATTACTATTAATTTCAATTCCAAATTCTTTCGTTAAAAGTGTATTAACGGCTATTTTAATATCTTTATAGGTAATCATAGTTTGCCATCCCTTAATAATTCATCTAACCAATCAGATAGCATATTTTCATATTGCCCACTAGCTTCAAATTCCCTCATACCTTTATCCAGAACCTTTTTACCATGTACAAACCCAACTTCTTCCCCTATTCCTTTCCCTGGAATAACGCCTCTACCTTCTGATTTAGGAGGATTCATCACTTGTCTATGTCCATGTTCAATTAAATGCGCGTGTGGACTGGAATTGATAACACGAACAACCATCTCGCCACTAAGACCTTTGAAAACTTTACCCCGTTTCCATTTCTTATGATAGTTGCCCGTTTCTTTTTTAACTTCTTGCCTTGCTTTTCTAGCAACTTGCGTACGTGCTTTACTACCTACCTTACGCATGATTTTTACACTTTCTTTTGGCAGTTTCCTGTTAGCAACGTCTAATAAATCTTTTTGCAAGTCGGTTAAACCTTCAATTGCCATTATTCCATCAACTCCTGACAAAAGATTTCAAGTGTCTCATTGCGAAAATATGGATTCAAAATGTATTTGACTTCAAACCTATGACCTTTGAAGTAGATTTGCATATTTTTTGTAATATCCTTACCTGTAGAATAACGAACAATAATTTTATGAGTGACATTAGTCAAAATCGTATCAGCCTGTTGTTTCTGCAATGTGCCTGTTTGTGGAATGATAGCAGCCCAAATAGTTTTTATTTTTCCAAAACTATATGATACTTCACCTAATTCATTAGTTCCTTTTATATTGCCGTGTATTTCAATCCTATGGCGTAGATCGGCTGGATTCATTTTCATCACTTCCGTATTCCAGTTGCATTAAAATGCTTTTGACTACGTATCTAACATTATCAACTTTCCCCACAAATTCTCTATTTTCAAACCAATCGGTAATAAGAACTAAGCATAACAATTTTGCATCTTCATTCGTTTCATCAAAGACTTTTCCTGTTGCTTTTTTTAAATAGTTTTCAGAAACATTGATAAGCATCTGTAAGGTTGTATCATCATCTTCTCCGTCAATACGTAGCCATTCTTTCACTTCAGCTAAAGAAACAATCATTTTTCCACCTTCTCTTTAGTTGAACGTGATCTAGTAGTCTTTAATTCCTCAACATAATTGAATTTAATCAGCTTTTGTGCTAATTTTTCATTCAATTCTGCTGTATCTCCTGCTTTTAAATCGTAATCAATTCCCATACAATCAATAAGCACTTTAACTTTCATTTTTTCTCACCTTCAATAGAAGAAAGAGGGAATAAATCCCTCTATCATTATGCAATTGTAACTTGTCCGTAAACAAACGCTTCTTCATCTCGAATTTTTACTTCTTCACGCTCGATAGCTCTGTAAAGAGTAACATCCGTAGTAAACGCTGTTCCGGCCTCAGTAGAAGACGCGATACTCAATTCTTGACGGTCAAACATTACAACAGCTTCTTTTAAATCTCCGATAATAAAAGGTGCTTTTGTACCACTTGTCGTATCACTTGGGAAATCTTTATTTGAAACCATTGCAATAGGTACACCAAACAGTTGTTTTCCAGTAGGTGATGATACCGAAGATTGTAATAAATAATTTCCGTCTGAATCTTTTTGTTTATCTAACCAGTTAAAACCATCCTGATTAGTTAATATTGTTGCTGTATATCTAAATGCAGGATCAAGTGTTACGTTCAATGTATCTTTAATATCATCTACATCTGCAATAGCTGTTTTTGATTTAGTTGCTAATGCCGTTAAGATTAATTGGTTACGTGTTACACGTGATTCATCCCCAATCCATTTTGTTAAAGTACTAACAATAGCTTGATCACTATCTGCTAATAATTCATTTGTAACTTTAAAGAACCCAGCATATTTCTTTACGCTATATGGTAGTTGAGTGAATTGTGGAGTGGCTTTTTCTGAAATTGTTCCGTCTTCAGCAACTTCTGCAAATCCTGTTTGTTGAGTTCTTGATTTAAACACACGTGAACCACTTAAAGTTTTGACAGGTTCAACTGTAATCAAATTTTGCAATGCATCTTTGCTTTCACGTAACTCATTAATTGCCGTTTGAATATCTTGAGGCACTGTATATCCGCCTGCTGCTGGGGTTCCTTCACTCATAGCATTTTGTACTTTAAATCCATTACGTGCAGCATTAACAAAATCTTTAATATCATCCTTCATTTGTTGATTGTTAGGCATTTTATTTTTAAAAGATTCTTTTTCTTGTTCATACACATCTTTGGCAATATCAAATTTATTTTGAAGTTCTTGTGCCTCATCACGTGCAGCTTTTGCTTCTTCTATTTTATTTTCAGCTAGAAACTGTTTTGCTTCAGCTTTTTTATTATTAATCATTTCTAATAGTTCTCTTAATTCTTTATTCATATGAATTCCTCCTCAAAAATAAAAAAAGAACTAGATTAAATCTAATTCCATCAGAAGTTTTTGTTTTTCTGCTTCAAGTGCTTTCGGTTTTTCTAAAAGTTTAATCGCATGATCAATTGACTGATTAGAATAATTCATTACTGCCAAACGATTGAAAGAGAAGTTTTGGACCTCTTCCATTTTGTTAGTATCATCACAATAAAGAACACCATCAGCAAAGCCTTCTTTTACTGCAACGTTTGAACTCATCCACGTTTCGTCATCCATCATTTGAGCGATTTTATTGCGAGACCGTCCTGTTTTTTCAACATAAGCATTTATGATTGATTCTTTTACAGTATCTAAAATGTCTGCTACCTTACGTAAATCATGCATATTTCCATAAGCTGCTGTTAATGGATTATGAATCATCATAATAGCCACTGGAGACATGAGTATTTCGTCACCAGCCATCGCAATAACAGAAGCAGCACTCATTGCTTTTCCATCAACTTTCACAGTAATTTTCCCTTTGTGTTCTTTTAAAGCATTATAAATACTGGCTCCTGCAAAAACACTGCCTCCGTAAGAATCAATCCACACTGTTAAATCTTTATCTTTATATGCCTTTAATTCTTCTTTAAAAGCATTCGGAGCTGTCGCAGGTTCACCAAACCATTCATAAGCCCACGCATCATTGTCATCAACGATATCACCTTCTATGCGTAATTCAATGCTCTCAGGTTGTGTGTCAGTCGCTTCATTTTTAATAAACTTCCAAAACTTACTCATTCTTTTCACCTCCTTTTATTCATACTGTTTTCCAACCATTGTTAAAGGAATATAATTGCCGTTAACAATATTTTGTTGTCCACCTTCAACCATTGGTAAATCAAGATATTCTCTTGCTTCATCAATTTTATATATTCCATTATTTACACCAGATGCTAACACCTCTATTTGTGTTTTAGAATCGGCTCTTAAAATGACATTAACGTTAAATTTAAAATAATATCCATTTTCAATTAACTTGTCCGAAAGAATTTTATAAGTAATTTCTTCCTCATATTGTTTCAGCACATAAAGAAGCGTATCAACATAAAAAGCCAAGTTTTGCGCTTCAACACTCGCATAACTCGACTTTTCATAATCATTTATTTGATTTGGTTTAATGCCAAAAGCTGCTGCAATCTGTAGCGAAGAGTATTTCTTTAGTTCAAAAAACTGTGCATCTGTCAATTTTATATCTAATGGAACCAACTTCATTCCTAATGGTACCGGTATGATTTTTCCGGCATTTCTAGAACCATTTGCAAAATCCTCGAAGCCTTTAACCAGTCTCTCCTTCGCTGTCTTGTCTAAATCCCCTGTATATTCAAGAACAGCTTTCCCGGTCATCCCATTTTTATAAAGATTATTCATATATTTTTGGCTTTCTAAAGCTCCGTCCACAGTTTGTTTTAGAATTTTTCTCACTGGTATCCCTGTAATGCCATCAAATGTCATAGAAGTTTTGAAGTGCATTACTTCATCACTGCTAAAAGTGTATGCTTTACCAGTATGGCTATCATTATATTGATACCAAATTTTATTCACTGTACCAAATATACCTTCATTATCGATTAAAATACTTACATCTCTACTCGGCATAATCCACATGTCTAGTAGTTGAGGGCCTTTATATCGACACCAAACATAAGCATTCCCATAATGGTTTCTATTCATTTCAACTGTCGACCAAAAAATCGTGCTTGTTATATAAGGATTCGGACGAAAACGCAAAATACTATACATATCTGCTTTGTCACTCTTTATAATTCCTTTTTCTGTACTTTGGTACATTTTTAAAGGTAATTTACCTAGCGATTCCGCTAAAATTTTCATACATGCAAAGTACGTTGATTCTGATAATTTATCTTTTGGTGTATCGGAGCCAATGCCTAACCATTCTAAAAAAAGAGGGTTATTCATATTGACAGTTTCATTTTTAAAACCTTTATTCAACATATTTTTAAATATCATTGCTCTTCACCTCCTTTCACTTTTTAGCGATTAGAAAGCCGAAAAGCACCAAAATTATTCCGAGAGAATAGTTACCTATGGTATAACCGAAATTATAATATGTTGTATATAAAATTAAAGCTATACCCAAAAATATAAAGAAGTCCTCTAGCCATTTAGTAAATAAATTATGAAAAAATGAGGATATATTCCTCTTAATAATTTCCGCCATCTCTGTACCTCCTTACCATCCCATCATGTCTAAGTATTCATTTGTAACCTTAGTTAAATTGATTTCTGTTTCTTGTGTCATAGCCATCTTCCAAGCATCGATAATAGCATCCACAGGATCGATACGTTTCTGTTGCAAATCTTTGTCTATCTTTATTTCTCCAAATGAATTCGAGACTGTCTTAGCATTAGCAATAGACCAAGTTAATAATTCATTATTTTTGTTATATTCAACATTTCCTGCTTCTACTTCCAATCTGAAATCAACTGTTGGATCATTTAAATTCCTAGCCGATTGTGTAATGGATAACGAGTCAATACCTAGCGCTTCTATATCAGCTAGAAAAGCAGACGCATTATGTGGATCATAGCAAATTAAAATAATATCTAGCTCATATTCCATAATTAAACGAGACAAATAACCAATAATGTATTTGTAATCTGTTTTAATTCCACCTAAAGTCTCTGTTACTGTAAGCAACCCTTTTTTTATCCAAATATCATAAGGCGCGTTATCTGTTTTAATATGTTCAGCTACTCGATTCTTTGGAATAAATGAATGAGAATGAACAAAATATTTCCGAACATCTTCTGCAAAGAATGGAAAAACAAGCGCTAAACTCGTTAAATCGCCACCACTTGATAAATCAAGACCAGCAATACAAGTCATTCCTTTAAAATCTTCGAGTGTCTTGCTGCTTGCACAAGCTTTCCAATGTTCTATATTCATATATTGATTGTCCGAAAATTGAACCCAAATATTTAAACGCTTTGTCATGAAATCTCTAAGCTCATTTCCGCCCATTTCTTTTGCTTTCTTAGAAATATCAATCATTCTGTCAATACCTTCTTGTGTCTTACAAGTTAACGGATTAGCTTTAATCCAATTGTTTGGGTCCCAAATATCATCTTCTTTATCAAGTTGAGCAATATATACAAACTGCGAATCGTTTTCATGAACGCCTTCTAACAATCTGCAGCAGTATTCATATAACTCATAACAAGGTGAATTTAAATCAAATCCAGCAGTAGTTATGACGCTAATCAAACATTCTTTTAGATTACCTGTACCACCTTCAAGAAGTTTATACATCTGGTTATCCTTATGAGCGTGGTATTCATCCACAATTCCAAGCAATGGACGAAATCCGTCAATAGATTTACTGTCTCGTCCTAGTGCTTTTATCTTAGAATTTGTCACCAAGCATTCAATAGTGCTCTCATATTCTTTAATTTTAAACATTTCTTCAAGATCAGAATCAGAACGAATAAACTTAATCATTTCATTCAAAACAATCTTAGCTTGATCTTGTTTGGTAGCTGTACAATATATCTGTCCATAGTTATAACCATCAAAATTGCCATAGAATGTCCCTAATACGCCATTCAATAGTGATTTACCTTGCTGTCTACCAACTTGAATATAAGAACTCCTAAAACGCCTATATCCAGTTTCTTTATGTACCCATCCATGTAAAGAGCCAAAAATAAAAGCCTGGAATTCATCCAAACTTAATGGTTGCTTCTCATCACCTTCACCAATGGTTAAAGTTTCTGCATAATCTATTAAAATAGTTGCTTTTTCTTCATCAAACCGATATACAAAAGGGGCAAGTTTGGATTTCTTTAAATCATCTAAATGACGTTGACAGGCTAATTTAGCAAACTTCCCTGTAACAATACGACCTTCAATTACATCTATTGCATATTTTGTTGTTCGATGCATTTATTTCACCTAGCAAACTTCGAAAATTTATTTTTCGGTGTTTCCTCTTGTTTCTTAGGAACAACAAGTTTGCATCTTGATGAGATAGTTAACCCCAAATCACTAGCTGCTGCACGACACATTTTAAATAGTTTTTCTTGAACAGATAATAAATCAAAATACTTGGGTCCGATTGTCTTCATTTTCAAGATTTGTGCTGTAACCTTTTGATATTGATATTCAGATGAAATAAATCTTGCTAAAGCTTCACAGTCTAAATTGCTCATAATTTCCAAGTTAATAAGTTCTGCAGCAATCCTATAAAACTCTTCCTTCAACTCGTCAGGAAGATAAGAAGGAGCTACAACATTATCGGAATCAGCTTTAATCTCACTTTCTTTTCGTCGTTTTATTTCTGCTTTAGTTAAATGCTTTTTACCCTTTGCCTCTATTAGAGAAATAGGCTGCCTCGGTCTAGCCATACACTTCTTTGCCTCCTTCCGTAAATTTCATTTAGGGAGTTTTTGCGAAAAAAAGGGGGGATGCGGTCTATAGATAGAACCCTGAAAACTTTTCCGGTACCCCCTACCTTTTATATAATTTCTTATCTTCTGCAGTTTTCTTATTGTGACAAGCATTACAAAGAGACTGAAGGTTACTTAATGTTAATCGTAAGCTCCAGTCTTCTTTAATTGGTATGATATGGTCAACCATCTCGGCTTGCTTAATCCGTTTAGCTTTTAAACAATGCTGGCACAATCCTTTGTCTCTTATTAACGCTTCACGTCTCTTGATACACCAAGGTTTACTCTTATAGAAAGCTGTTGAATCTTTATCACGCTTATATTTGTCATATAGCTTATGCCTGCCAATGTGTTTGGTTTGGCACGTACTACACTTAAATTGATTAAGTGATATAGTCTTACCACAAGAACAAAGTTTGAACATAGCCATCAATGTTCATCCTTTTCAATCCAGATCACGTAATGTTTCTTTTAATTTAGTTACTATTTGTTCTAACGAAACATCTGCAACGTAATTGGTTTTTATATTTAAAACTCTTTGAATATCGCACGAACAAACCTTCATGCCTTTCTTGTTACGGTTAATCATGCCTTGTATTAATTCAATTTGTTCTTCTGATAAATTAGTACACTCGCCAGAATCTATATTGTCTAACTCATCAACTAATGCACCCGTATGCTTTGCAATTGCTCTTAACTTTCGTCGGAATTTTTCTGTGTTCACATCTATTTCAATGGTAACGTCTTTTAATTTTGCCATCATTCATACCTCCAAATTTATGGTTAATTGCATAATAAAAAGCCACACTCATAAAGCATGACTCGTTTATCTCCCCATATTCTCTTTATAGTCTTGTTCCCATTTCTTAATAGCTTCAGTTCTTTTATGTA
>DEQI01000234.1:1469-3778 GCA_002360295.1 Planococcaceae bacterium UBA3370 | reverse complement strand
ATTAACCATATCTATTTCTAAAAAGCGGTATAAGAGGAGCGAAATAATTATTTCAAAATAATAAAAATCGTTCATTTTTTTTATAATAAACGGATGAAATAATGTAAGTTCTTTAACAAATATCTTAGTTTCACGCTCACTAATGGATGATACATAAATAGAAAATATTGAGAGAAGGCAAAAAATATAGAACAAAAAACACTCACAAAATGTTAAAATAATCCAAAAGGTTTTTTACATAATGGGGGGGATTTTTTGTTACGTCGACATGCAGGTGTATTATTAGGGGGAATTTTATTTTTAGTTGTAGCAATGGGCATTAGTCGTTTTGCTTTTACACCTATTTTGCCTTTTATGAGAGAAGATGAAGGCTTTTCATTACAAGTAGGAGGTTGGCTTGCATCAAGTAATTATATTGGGTACTTCGTTGGTGCTTTAGGTGCTGGCTTTATATTTAAGAACAAAAGACCTTTTTTAATGGCCAATGTCCTCATCAATGTGCTCTCTATTATTGCTATGGGATTCACACATTCTTTTGTATTATGGCTATTCCTACGCTTTATTGCAGGAGCAACAGGAGGCATTATTTTCGTCCTAACATCCAGTATTGTAATGGATTATTTAGCCACACATGCCCTTTCTAGATGGTCAGGATTTTTATTTAGCGGAATAGGTCTCGGCATTGCCATATCAGGGCTCGTTGTACCTTATGTCGAAAGCTTTGTTTCATGGGAAGGTACATGGATAGGACTTGGTATTTTATCTGCATTATTTTTAATTACAACTTTCGTTTTATGGCGGCATATTACCGTACAGGATAGTGAAAAGGTAGAAAAGTCAGCTGACACTACCATTTGGCAAGGCTTTATGCCCTGGCTAATACTTGCTTATGGATTGGAAGGTCTTGGCTATATTATTACCGGCACATTTTTAGTAGATATCATTTATAACATCGAAGGTTTACGTCCTTATGCTGGCTATAGCTGGGTTGTAGCAGGAATTGCTGCATTACCGTCTGCACCATTATGGATAACACTTACAAACAAGCTTTCACCCATAAAAGCGATGGCCATTGCCTACATTTTGCAAGTGTTTGGAATCGTTTTACCTGTGTTTTCACAAACTGCCTGGAGCGTCTTCTTATCTGCGTTTTTATTTGGTATGACGTTTGTCGGCCTTGTTTCTATGTCAACTGGATACGCAAGACAGCTTTATCCTAAACAGAGTGGTGCTGTTGTTTCAATTTTAACGACGTTTTATGCACTCGGCCAAATAATTGGGCCTATTATTGCTAGTAAATTCGAGGCATATTTCAATAGCTTTAAAGCCCCTTTACTTTTTGCCGGTACTATTGTTGCAATGGCACTTATCATCTTAATTGTAGGTAAATGGTGGAGTGACCAAAGACAAATGACCGGAGAGATCGTGACCCCAAAAAGATAGAGCACGGATATGAAAATAAAGGAGTTCATATAGAAGTACAAAAATTATATAAACATCATAAATAACAATGAAATTAACATCAAAATCGAACTATATTAACCATTTAAAAAGGCATCGGTCAATTACAGATGCCTTTTTAAATATTGAGTTTCTATTGTGTCCTTTCTGTTAAATGAAAAATTTATTAAGTTGAATAGGAGTGCGGATTTATAACGTTATGCCCCAAATGGAGGGTTGGGCACTTAATATCTATTTATAGATCAGAGCAGTGGCGATTTTCTTTAAATACTAAACCGCTTCTAGAACTATCTGTACGCTAAGTAACAACACAGCTTAATGGAATAAAGGTATCTTTACGAATTAAATAAATTTTCTAGGAGGTACAAAACTTGAATATTGAAATAGTAAGCTTTACTGATAGAACTATACAAGCAATTGATGTTATGAAACTCTATCATGATGCTGGTTGGTGGGAGGAAAGACAAGAACAAGCAATTGAAAATATGTTAAGAGAAGTACCATCAGTGGGTGCGTGGATAGGTGACACTCTTATTGGGTTCGCAAGAGCTGTTACAGATGGAAAATTTAGAGCATATATTGAGGATGTGGTAATACATAGTTCGTATCGTGAAGAAGGCATAGGAACAAACCTCGTATCAAAGCTGTTAGATGAACTTTCACATATTGATGTAATAAGTTTGTTTTGTGAGGAACATTTAATACCCTTCTATGAAAAAAGTAACTTTAAATATAGCAAATCACAATTTATAATGCATAGAAAATAATCTTGCCACAAGTACTACTTATCTTAATTAACTTTTGGGGTCTATTAATATAAAGACTAATATATTATTCAATACTATTCA
>DEQI01000234.1:208-1407 GCA_002360295.1 Planococcaceae bacterium UBA3370 | reverse complement strand
GTGTCTGTTTTATGCCCTTATTTGATAACCATTATATAATAGTAATACTCGGGAAGAAGAAGGTGTTTATATGAAAGACCATTATACAATTGGCGAAGTAGCGAAACTGACAAATGTGTCGATTCAAACGCTCCGTTACTATGATCAAATCAATTTATTGAAACCGCATTATATAGACCCTGCTACAAATTACCGGTATTATACGGATGCTCAATTATTTTATTTAGATTTAATTAAGTCATTGAAATATATTGGTACATCTTTAGAGGATATAAAAAAAACGCAGGAATTGACGCCAGAGGATATGCTAATATTTTTAGAAACGCGTGAACAGGCACTAGAGGAGAAACTCGCCAAACTAACTGAAATCCATAACAGTTTGCTAAAAACAAAAAAACAAATGAAGGAACAAATCTCCATACCAACCTTTAACGAAGTGTATATAAAAAAGGAAGAAGAAGTTAGAATTTTAAAGGTTGCGTCTCAAAATGTGACACCTGACTATGTGCCAAACGAACAATACAGTTTATTTAAAAGAATTTTAGAGAATGAAGGAAGTGTGATGAATAGCCGTTATGGCTGCACCTACCCATTAAAAAAATACGAAACCTTGCATGATATTACTTATACTAGTGTGTTCACCCCACTCCTTACTGACCGATTTTTAACATCATTAACGGAAGATATGAATGTAATAAAAATGCCAGCCGGGAATTATCTTTGCATCGCCTTTTCTTTTACAGAAGAAACCTACTTCGAGCAATATAAAAAATTATATGACTATATTTCAGATCATCAAGTAAAAGTTGAACCTGAAGTATATGAGATCTTTATGCCAACAAATTACTCCCCCATTCGTTTTGAGGGCTATATTGTTGAATTGAAAGTGAAAATGCTTTAACAACTCGTAACCTTAGATGATAAGCTTAAAATATTATTCTTGGATAATATTTTATTTCCAAAATTATAGCGTCCTAAAAATGGTTGACTATGCGTTTTAGGACGCATTTTATATTGATCAAGATTTAGTTCCAAAACCGGTATACCCTTAATCAATTCAATATTTCTATTTTAGAGCTACTCCACTTCTCCTATAAGAAACCTTTTTGTTTGGGTGAGTTGAGTTGCATCGGAAATCGATTTATCAGCGGCTTTTTGGCTTTTATCAGCAGCTTCCCACTGTTTATCAGCAGCTTTTT
>DEQI01000234.1:0-189 GCA_002360295.1 Planococcaceae bacterium UBA3370 | reverse complement strand
AGCAACTTCATAATTTTTATCAGTAGCTTTCAGTTTTATCAGCGGCTTTCCACTGTTTATCAGTAGCTTTATATGACCAGATTCACAGTAAAACCCCCTTAATAAAAAAATCCCCTCTAAACGAAAGCATAAAAAACTCCCACCCAAAAGATATATATATCACAGATGGAAGTTTGCAACTTAGTTAAT
>DEQI01000023.1:5885-7131 GCA_002360295.1 Planococcaceae bacterium UBA3370 | reverse complement strand
GCGTATGCTGCTGAACGGTCAACTTTTGTTGCATCCTTACCAGAGAATGCACCACCACCGTGACGAGCATAACCGCCGTATGTATCCACGATGATTTTACGGCCTGTTAAACCAGCATCTCCTTTAGGTCCACCAATAACAAAGCGTCCTGTCGGGTTAATGAAATATTTAGTTGCCTCATCTAATAACTCAGATGGAACAACTGGTGCAATAACAACACGCTTTAAATCTGCTTGAATTTGTTCTAAAGTAACCTCTTCATCATGCTGCGTGGAAATAACGATTGTATCGACACGAACTGGTACATTATTTTCATCATACTCAATTGTCACTTGTGTTTTGCCGTCTGGACGTAAGTAAGCTAGCTCACCTGATTTACGTACTTCTGTTAAACGACGTGCTAATTTATGTGCTAAACTAATTGGTAATGGCATTAGTTCTGGTGTTTCATTACATGCATAACCAAACATTAAACCTTGGTCGCCAGCACCAATTGCTTCAATATCTTCATCTGTCATTGAGCCTTCTCGAGCTTCAAGTGCTCGGTCAACACCCTGTGCAATATCAGGAGACTGCTCACCAATTGCTACTAATACAGCTAAATTTTCTGCATCAAATCCGTATTTACCACGCGTATAGCCAATTTCAGCTACTGTATCGCGCACAATACCTTTAATATCTACATATGTAGATGTTGTAATTTCCCCTGCTACAAGAACTAATCCTGTAGTTACTGTTGTTTCACACGCTACACGTGCATTTGGATCTGCAGCTAATATTGCATCTAAAATAGCATCAGAGATTTGGTCACAAATTTTATCTGGATGCCCTTCTGTTACACTTTCAGATGTAAACAGTCGACGGTTTGTCATGTTAATTCCTCCAATAATTCTCGGCAAGTTTTCTTGCGAATATGATACGGTACTCATTACCCATGTCAAGTCTACCCGTAAGGATCGAACTTCAAGCCGTTGCTGCTTTTATAACACGAGGATTCGAAAGGTATATAATAATGAAAGAACTCCAATTAATCATGTGCCCTCCACTAAATTATGCAATAAAAAAACCTTTCACTCACATCTATGAGAGAAAGGGTTAAATGTTCGTTACCTTTCACTCTTATCGTTCAAGGGAAAATCCCCTGCATCAGGTTGGCACCAGCGCATGATGTGAAAAGTTCATGCAGGTTGCCGGGCTTCATAGGGCCTGACCCTCCACCAGCTCGGGATAAGAGTATCCGTTCAAT
>DEQI01000023.1:4947-5823 GCA_002360295.1 Planococcaceae bacterium UBA3370 | reverse complement strand
AATGTAGAAAATTCTTAAAAAATAATAGTGAATTAGTATAGATTATTTCAGTCAATGTGTTATACTATTTTTGAATTAAGAAAAAAACTCCCTAAAGCAAGGGAATACTATAAAAAAGGATGGTATTTAATCGATGAATTCAGTAGAAATTGCGAACGAACTGAAGGAATTATTAAGTGGGGCAAATATTAACAATCAACTTTCTGTGGCACAACTTGTAGAAAAAGCAACATCTCGTGGAGAAGCCATGTTAACTGTTGAAGGGGCATTACGTGCTGAAACAGGTAAATACACTGGTCGTTCTCCTAAAGATAAATATACAGTAGAAGAAGATAGTACAAAAGATAAAATCGACTGGGGTAAAGTAAACCGTCCTATTTCATCTGAAGTGTTTGATAACCTTTATGTAAAAGTTATTAATTTCTTAAAAGAAAAAGAGGAGCTTTTCGTATTCAATGGCTTCGCTGGTGCAGACAAAGCCTCACAGCTTTCAATAAAAGTTATAAATGAATATGCATGGCATAATCTTTTCTGTCATCAATTATTTATCCGTCCAACTGCAGAAGAACTATCTTCTCATAAAGCAGATTTCACAATCGTTTCAGCACCAACTTTCAAAGCTGACCCAGCTGTAGATGGTACTAGTTCTGAAACTTTCATTATCGTATCTTTTGAGAAAAAAATTATTTTAATAGGTGGTACTGAGTACGCAGGAGAAATGAAAAAATCAATCTTTGGTATTATGAATTACTTATTACCAGAGCAAGGTATTCTTTCTATGCACTGTTCAGCTAACGTAGGTGAAGCTGGTGATGTTGCTTTATTCTTCGGTTTATCTGGTACTGGTAAAACAACTCTATCTGCAGACGCAGATCG
>DEQI01000023.1:0-4791 GCA_002360295.1 Planococcaceae bacterium UBA3370 | reverse complement strand
ATTTGTGACTACGATGATGGCTCACTAACTGAAAATACTCGTGTAGCTTATCCAATCGACTACATTGATAATATCGTAAAACCATCTGTTGCAGGTCACCCAAAAACAATCATCTTCTTAACTGCAGATGCATTTGGTGTGTTACCTCCAATCTCTAAGTTAACAAAAGAGCAAGCAATGTATCATTTCTTAAGTGGTTTCACTTCAAAATTAGCGGGTACAGAACGCGGTGTCACAGAACCAGAACCAGTATTCTCTACATGCTTCGGTTCTCCATTCCTACCTCTACCAGCACAACGTTATGCTGAAATGTTAGGTCAAAAAATTGATGAGCACGGTTCACAAGTATTCTTAGTAAACACTGGCTGGACTGGTGGCGAATATGGTGTTGGAAATCGTATGAAGCTTTCATATACTCGTACAATGGTTCGCGCAGCAATCGACGGAAAATTAAACAACGTTGAAACAACTCAAGACGCTGTATTCGGTTTACACATTCCTACAGCTGTAGAGGGTGTTCCTTCCGAAGTATTAAACCCTCGTGAGGCATGGGCTGATAAAGCAGCATACGATGCAAAAGCTGCTCAATTAGCAGGTTTATTTAACGACAACTTCAAAAAGTTCGCAAACATTTCTGAAGACATCGTAAAAAAAGGCGGTCCATTAGCTGTTTTAAGCAACTGATACTGACATACCGTTTTAATAAAACTTATATCATAAAAAAAAACCAACAAACAGAATAAACTGTTTTGTTGGTTTTTTGCTCTTCACAAGTGTATTGCGCAACCACTGCTATTAATGAACCTTTCAAACAATAATTTCCAAACTATTACACGATTCTATATACTTTTAGTAGAAACTTAAAAGGAGTTGTGAATATGATTGCGATCACTGCAGTAGATACTTTGTTTTATCAACAAAAAATCTAAGGGGTTGTATCTCCGACTGCACCCCTTACTAAGGGAGAATAAGCATGGAACAATATTTTGAAACATTTTTAACAGGTCAACACGTATTATTAAAACAAATGGAGCAATCGCATTTTGAACGATTTGCTCAATTGGAAAATGAAAATTGTACTTTAATACTTGCCAATGATGACATTCCATTTCCTGCTACAATGGAAGATCACTCCACTTTTTTTAAGAGTATTAGTGGAAAAAAAGAAGAATTTATTTTTGGAATTTTTGATAAGCAATCAGAAGAACTAATCGGATCATGCGGTGTTTTCACTATTAACTGGAAAAACAGCACATGTTATGTAGGTATTTCAATTGCAAGTAAATGGCAAAACAAAGGCATTGGCACTGATGCTATGAACACCTTAATCTCGTTCATATTTCATTACATTCCTATTCAAAAAATTAAATTACAAGTATTCAGCTTTAACGCCAATGCTATACGTTCTTATAAAAAATGTCATTTTGAACAAGAAGGTATATTACGCAATGAAATTTTTAGATTCGGCAAATTTCATGACGTATATCTATTTGGCTTATTAAGAGACGATTGGATCGCTCGATAAAAGCAATAGAAAAATGAAAGGGCTAGCCTACATATGAGGTTAGCCCTTTTCATTTATGCCTTGATATGCTCACTATGCTGTTTCATCCATTCACACAGTTTGCAAATCGTTTGGCGATTCATTTGAGGCGGAAAATGATGAGGCAACTCATTTGCATACCAAGTTTCAAATAATTTCCCCTCATTACGTAAATATTTCTCCAACTCATAAGCATGCTCGATTTGAACATGCTGATCGCTTGTCCCATGAATAATAAGTACAGGAGCATCGATTGCTGAAACTTGAAAAAGAGGTGTTCGATATTCGTATCTTTCTAGTACTTTATTAGGCGTGCCTCCGATAATTCTCTTTAATCCTCTACGCATATCTACACGTTGCCAATAGGTCGACACAGCATTTGATACGCCAGCCCACGTCACAACAGAAGCAATGTCAGGCCGGATAATAGCTGTCCATAAAGCCATTAATCCACCACGCGAAAAACCATATACATGTACCTTATCCACATGAATAAATTGTTTTAAAACATCGACTGCATACACAGCATCATACCGATCTGCACCTGCAAACTCATCCTTCCCCTCTCCCCCTCGGTTTCCACGGTAATACGGTGCAAACACAACAAAACCTTGTGCAGCAAATTGTGCTATTCGTGCAGGTCTCACCATCCCAATGGTTTGCAAACCACCACGTAAAAAGAGTAACGCTTCATAGTCCCCCTCACGTAATGGTCTTGCTAATAATCCCTTTACACGCAACCCATCAGACCAATAAACGATTTCATCTAACCGTATCGTAGGATTCGGCGAAGGATACTTTCTAATTTGCTCAATACTTCCATTATCCTTCAATGTGCTTCACTTCCTGTAATATCTTTTTCAACCCATCATCCTGCATATAGAAGCTTAAATTCGGATGTCTAAGGAGCTCTTCTTCTGTTAACCATAAACGATCAATCGTTTCAAACTCTTGAACGAATGGTTCTATTGATTTTACTTTTGCAGTAAATACTACTTTACAAAATGGCTTCTCATCATACACGATATAATGAGCAAATGACTGTACATCACCAATCACAACTTTTGTTTCTTCATATACTTCTCGTATAGCAGCTGCAACTAATGATTCTCCTTGCTCCATTTTTCCACCTGGAAATTCTACGCCGCGCTCTTTATGCACGGTACAAAGCCACTTATTATTATGCTGAACAAGTATTAATACATGCTTCGGCTCTAATTCAAATGATTCATTGTTAAATTTCAACACGACTTTATAACCGTTTTTATCAATAAATGTAAAAATAAATACCATCTCCTATACTACTGTCTAGTGTAGCGAAGGGGATGGTATCATTCAATTAAAAAATGGCAATTGCTCAACAAATCGCTTTGTTTTGTCGTCACCAAACTCATGAAGTAATGCATAAATTTTTTTAAATCTATTATCAATTTCATGGTTTAAAGCATCATAATGATAGGGAATGTAAGGTAAATGCGACCGAAACATACTTTCTGCCTCTAAGCGATTGATTTGAATAAAAAGCTTCTCAAACACTCTTGCTTGATTCGCCTCTAGCTCCACTATAAACTCACTAGGTGATACATTTGGATCATAATTGCATGTTAAATGTACGACTGAAACATAGAGTTTTTGCTTTTCCATCCGTAACACCTCCTTTTATTAAAATACCCGCTCAATTTTGATCTATGCAAAAGTTCGTTTCTTTTCATAAGACACTATACATGCTTTTATGCTTATAATAGAGTTAATATTATGTTGAGGTGAATTTATATGAGCTTACCAATCATATTAATAGTAGTAGTTTCCATTATGAGTATGTCTGCTTTCGCTATTTTTTGGATGGCACGACAAAAAGGTTTTTCGACAAAACAAACAGTTGATCCCATCCCAGAGGATGTTTACACAGATGGAGAGCGAAAAGCATAATGAAATACCCTTTTATTTGGCTTATCCAGTTTTATCGTAAATACATCTCACCTATGACACCACCATCTTGCCGTTTTCACCCTACTTGCTCAAGCTATGGTCTTGAAGCATTTCAAAAACACGGTGCAATGAAAGGACTACTATTAACTATTATCCGTATTTCAAAATGTCATCCATTACATCCAGGTGGGTTTGATCCTGTTCCTGACAAATGGCCTTCGAAAAAAAAGTAATTTCGAAGGTTTTTTTTATTGTTTTTTCGTAATGATTACGATAATATTAAAAATGTTCGATTTACAAATCGTAATAATTACTATTAAGGAGTTTTCTATGAAAAAATATATAATCCCTTTTGTTCTTTTAGTTGTTGCTACAGTACTGGCAGCATGCAGCAGTGATGAGCCAATTACAGAATCAACAGATGACAAACTACAGGTTTATACAACTGTTTACCCATTACAATACTTTACTGAGCGTATTGGCGGGGACTTTGTACAAGTGCAATCAGTATACCCAGCGGGAGCTAACGAGCATACCTTTGAGCCAACACAAAAAGATATGATGGCATTAGCTGATGCTGATATATTCTTTTATATTGGGCAAGGCTTAGAAGGTTTTGTTGAAAATGCTAAAAAAACGTTAGCCAACGAACATGTAAAATTAGTGGCTACTGCGGATCGTGTTACCGAAGAACAGTTCCATATTTCTACTGGACATATTCACGCTGAAGAAGATCATGACGAAGAAGATCATGATCATGAGGGCCATGAGGATCATGAAGATGAAGGACATGAGGATCATGATACACATGTATGGCTATCTCCTATCATTTCAAAAGATCTAGCTCTATCAATAAAAGAGGAACTGACTACTGCACTACCTGAACAAGCTGATTTATTTACTAAAAACTATGAGGACCTTGTTGCTGATTTAGACGCTTTACATGCTGATTTTGAAGCAATGGCTGCACAAACAAAAAATAAAACATTTTTTGTATCACATGCAGCATTCGGTTATATTGCTGGCCATTATGGATTCACACAAGTACCAATTGCTGGTTTAAACTCTCAAAGTGAGCCCTCACAAAAAGAATTAACAGCCATAGTTGATTTAGCTAAAAAAGAAGATGTGAAATATATATTCTTTGAGCAAAACGTCTCATCTAAATTGGCCGAGGTCATCCAAAAAGAAGTGGGGGCTGAACCACTTATTTTGCATAATTTAAGTGTGTTAACAAAAGAAGATATAGAAAACGGTGAAAACTATTTCACCCTCATGAGACGCAATATGGAGCAACTTGAAAAAGCTTTAAACTAAAA
>DEQI01000013.1 GCA_002360295.1 Planococcaceae bacterium UBA3370 | reverse complement strand
CACCAAGTTAACTTAGAGTATTTAGCTCCAATCGTACACGTAAAAGAAAATGCTGATGGTACATTTGAAGCATTCCCAGACTCAGTTGTTGGTACTGACTCTCATACAACTATGATCAACGGTATCGGCGTTCTTGGATGGGGTGTAGGTGGTATCGAAGCTGAAGCAGGTATGTTAGGTCAACCATCATATTTCCCAATTCCTGAAGTTATCGGTGTTAAATTAGTTGGCGAGCTTCCAAATGGAGCAACTGCAACTGACTTAGCATTAAAAGTAACTCAAGTATTACGTCAACGTGGCGTAGTAGGTAAATTCGTTGAGTTCTTCGGTCCTGGTGTATCTAAATTACCACTTGCTGACCGTGCAACAATTTCAAACATGGCTCCAGAATACGGTGCAACTTGTGGTTTCTTCGCAATTGACGATGAGTCATTAAACTACATGCGCTTAACAGGTCGTGATGAAGAGCATATCGCTATAGTTGAAAACTACTTAAAAGCGAACGATATGTGGTTCAAACCAGAATTAGAACCAACTTATACGGATGTATTAGAAATTAACTTAGCTGATATCGAACCAAACCTTTCTGGTCCTAAACGTCCGCAAGATTTAATTCCATTAACTAATATGCGTAACGTTTACCGTGAATCAGTAGTAGCTCCTCAAGGAACTCAAGGTTTCGGTTTAACAGAAGATGAATTTACAAAAACTTCAACTGCTAAATTTGCAGATGGCGATGTAGAAATCCCAGCAGGTGCTGTAGCAATCGCTGCTATCACTTCTTGTACAAATACATCTAACCCATACGTACTTTTAGCTGCTGGTTTAGTAGCGAAAAAAGCAGTAGAAAAAGGAATCAAACCTGCGAAATGGGTTAAAACTTCTTTAGCACCAGGTTCAAAAGTAGTAACTGGTTACTTAGAAGATTCTGGCTTACAACAATACTTTGATGCAATCGGCTTCAACACAGTTGGTTACGGTTGTACAACATGTATCGGTAACTCAGGTCCATTACTTCCAGAAATCGAAGAAGCGATCAAATCAAATGATTTATTCGTAACTTCTGTACTTTCTGGTAACCGTAACTTCGAAGGCCGTGTTCACCCACTTGTTAAAGCTAACTTCTTAGCTTCACCACCATTAGTAGTGGCTTATGCATTAGCAGGTACTGTAGATATCGATCTACAAAAAGATGCAATTGCAAAAGACAAAGACGGTAACGATGTATTCTTCGCTGACATCTGGCCATCAACTGAAGAAGTAAATGCTGTATTAAACAAAGTTGTTACTCGTGAATTATTCCAAAAAGAATACGAAACAGTATTCACAGCTAACGAAGCTTGGAATGCAATCGAAACTTCAACTGAATCTTTATACACATTTGATGATAAATCAACTTACATTCAAAACCCACCATTCTTCACTGGTCTTTCTAAAGAGCCAGAAGCAATCAAAGGTCTTAATGGCTTACGCGTAATGGCGAAGTTTGGTGATTCTATTACAACTGACCATATTTCTCCAGCTGGTGCAATCGGTAAAGATACACCTGCAGGTAAATATTTAATCGAAAATGGTGTAGCTATCCGTGACTTCAACTCTTACGGTTCTCGTCGTGGTAACCACGAAGTAATGATGCGCGGTACTTTCGCTAACATCCGTATCCGTAACCAAGTTGCTCCAGGTACAGAAGGTGGTTTCACTACTTACTGGCCAACTGGCGAAGTAATGTACATTTATGATGCTTGCATGAAGTACCAAGAACAAGGTACTGGTTTAGTCGTACTTGCAGGTAACGACTACGGTATGGGTTCATCTCGTGACTGGGCTGCTAAAGGTACATTCTTACTTGGTGTGAAAACTGTTATTGCTCAAAGCTATGAGCGTATCCACCGTTCAAACCTTGTCATGATGGGTGTTCTACCATTACAATACTTAAACGGAGATTCTGCTGATTCTTTAGGCTTAACTGGTGAAGAAACAATCTCAGTGAACATTACTGATGATGTGAAACCACGTGATATTTTAACAGTTACTGCTACATCTCCAGACGGAACAGTAAAAACATTTGATGCTTTAGCTCGTTTCGACTCAGAAGTAGAAGTGGACTACTACCGTCATGGTGGTATTTTACAAATGGTATTACGTGCGAAAGCAGCTGAATAATATATGATTATAAAAGAAAGAAGCAAACTTAGGTTTGCTTCTTTTTTTTGAGCATTGAAATTTTGGAGTCTGCCGGTTTATAGACTTTGTGTAATATTATTTTAATAAAGTGTGAAAAATATAATAAGAATTTACGAATTAGACACAATAATATATTAAATATAATAGAAATATACTAAATTCTCATGTAGAATTTAGGTGCAAGACACATTGTTTTTGACTACTTTTGATAAAGGAGCTTTAGTATGAACAACAAACGAAACAAATTATTCACTGTACCTGCCACGGTTTTAGCAGTTACCGCTGTAGCTGTAGTGCCTGCAACAGCTTCGGCTACATCTCCATTTTCTGACGTAAGTAAAGAAAATACACATTATGCTAGTATAACTGCGCTATATGAAGCGGGTGTTATAAGCGGTTATTCAGATGGGACATTTAAGCCTGGTCAAGATGTAACACGCGGTCAAGCTGCAAAGATGATTGCGGGTGCGCTAAAACTTGATACGACAAATGTAACAAATCCAAACTTTACTGATATTAATCCTTCCAATCAATATTATGGACCAATAGCAGCATTAGCAGCTCTAAACGTAATAAATGGTTTTGATGACAATACATACCGAGCGAACGAAACAATTACACGTGGTCAAATGGCAAAAATGATCGCAACAGCAATGAATTTAACAGCAAAAGGTTCTAACCCGTTCACAGACGTGTCAGCAGAAAACGAGTATGCTAATTATGTAACGGCATTATATGAAAATGGGATTACAACTGGCATTTCGGCAACTGAATACGGTGTGTTAAAAAATGTTACACGTGGTCAGCTTGCATCATTCATAGTAAGAGCACAAAACAGCTTAGACAACCCAGGCGATGAAACTACTGGTGATACATTTAAGCTATCAATTATGCATGTAAATGATACGCATGCCCGTGCAGATATGCTACCAAAATTAGCAACAGCTGTGAAAGAACAAAGAGCTGAGAATCCAGACTCCTTATTACTACATGGAGGAGATGCTTTCAGTGGTACACTTTACTTTAACGAATTTAAAGGACAAGCAGACCTTGCTTTATTAAACAAAATTGGCTTTGATGCAATGGTACTTGGTAATCATGAATTTGATTTAGGAAGTTCAGAAGAAGGGCATCAGGCTTTAGTAGATTTCATTACAGCTGCAAAATTCCCAATTGTTGATGCTAATATTGACTTCTCAGCTGATGATAAATTTACAGGGTTGTTTACAGATTTAATTTCAAGCGAACCAGAGAATGGAAAAATATATTCTGGTATCGTCAAAGAAATTAACGGTGAAAAAGTAGGGATTTTCGGTTTAACGACTGAAGAAACGAAAGATATTGCGTCACCAAATAAAGTGACATTTGAAAACTATATCGAAGAAGCAAACAAAGCAGTAAAAGCATTTGAAGGTATGGGCGTAAATAAAATTATTGCCTTAACTCATATCGGTTATAATGATAATCCAAATGTAGATAATGATATCTTGCTAGCTAAAAATGTAGAAGGTATTGATGTCATTGTTGGTGGACATGACCATACCAAATTAGATGAGCCGATTGTTGTTAATACAAATACTGTTGGTGAAGCGAAAGATACAACATTAATTGTACAAGCAAATGAGTATGTAAAATACCTTGGAACACTAGATGTTACATTCGATAAAAATGGTGTTGTAACAGAATACAATGGTGAGTTGATAGATCTAGGTAAAGTAGCAGAAGATGCTGAATTAGTTGAATTATTAGCACCATATAAGGCACAAGTAGATGAAGTGAATAATAAAGAAATTGGTGTTTCTATTGATGAAGACTTGGTAAATCCACGTGCTTCAGAAACATCATTAGTAAGTGTTCGTAGCTCTGAAACAGCTCTTGGTAACCTTATTACAGACGGGATGTTAGCAAAAGCTCAAAAGTATACTAATAAAAAAGTAGTGATGGCCTTACAAAATGGTGGCGGTATCCGTGCAGCGATTCCAGCTGGTAACATTACTGTAGGTCAGGTCATTACCGTGCTTCCATTCGGTAATACATTAGCACTTATGGATGCAACAGGTGCAGAACTAAAAGCGGCATTTGAAGTATCTTTGAAAAATGTACCAAATGAAAACGGTGGCTTCTTGCACATTGCAGGTGCCAAACTACAATATGATTCTTCAAAAGAAGTTGGCTCACGTGTTGTTTCTATTGAATATTTAGATGATACAACAGGTAAATATGTACCTCTAGAAGATGACAAAACGTATACTGTAGCAACAAATGCATACACTGCAAAAGGCGGAGATGGCTATGATATGTTTGGAAAAGCTTATGAAGAAGGCCGTGTAACAGATTTAGGTTTATCTGATTGGGAAAATTTAATGGAGCATTTACAATCACTAAAAGAAATTAAAACAACAACTGAAGGTCGCATTACAGATATTTCAGCTAAATAAGCATTATAAAACAGGTGTATCCGGCATATATTATTTGACTGGATACACCTGTTTTCTTATTTTTAGAAATTCATAATTTATTTAATATGTAAATTTTATAAATATTGTTTAATTAACTTACTAATTAGTAGCATTCTACCAAATTATCATTTAATATTTAGTTGTAAAGAAAATTTACATCTGACTACTACATGATGGAGGTAGAAAAGTATGAAAAAAAAGCGCAATACATTTTTAATTGTAACTGCTGCGGCATTTGCAGTTTCAGCAGTAGCGGTAGTACCGGCTTCCGCAGCTAACGTATTTACTGATGTTAACGAAAAGAATGCTCATTTTGACGGAATATCTGCTCTTTACGAAGCGGGGGTTATTAAAGGCTATTCAGATGGTACTTTTAAGCCAGCACAAGCAGTGACACGTGGTCAAGCAGCAAAAATGATTGCAGGGGCTTTAAAAATTAATACGACAGATGTAACAAATCCAACTTTTGCAGATATTACTTCAGATAACCAGTATTATGGAGCCATTGCCGCATTAGCTGCTTTAAATGGTATTGACCGAAATGACGAAAATACATTCCGTCCAAACGACTCCATTACTCGGGCAGAAATGGCAAAAATGCTAGTATCAGCTTCAGGCCTCATTGCTACTGGTACAAGTCCTTTCGCAGATGTTTCAGCAGATAGTGAGTATGCTAGTTATGTAACGGCGTTATATGAAAATGACATTACAACTGGTATTTCTGAAACAGAATTCGGCTTATATGAAAATGTAACGCGCGGTCAACTTGCCACGTTTATTATGAAGGCGCAGGCAGCGTTAGTGGCAATACCTGAAGAACCAAAAGAAGAAACAGCAACAACGACAGCTGATACATTTAAACTTTCGATTTTACATGTTAATGATACACATTCTCGCACAGATTTGTTACCAAAATTAGCAACGGTGGTTAAAGAGCAAAAAGCAGCAAAACCAGAATCTTTATTACTTCATGCAGGTGATGTATTTAGTGGAACATTATATTTTAATGAGTTTAACGGACAAGCTGATCTTTCTTTATTAAACGAAATTGGTTTTGA
>DEQI01000342.1 GCA_002360295.1 Planococcaceae bacterium UBA3370 | reverse complement strand
ACTAACTTGTACCAAAACCATTTCCCCCTCTTTGACAATCTGTAATTCCCCTATCGTCTGTTGTATTTTTAAGGCTTTTTCGATTCCTTCTTCCAGTGAGTAATTCTTTAATACAACTAGAAATTCATCCCCTCCATAGCGGCCGATTAATTCCCCATCTTTCAACAGATCGGAACAAGCTTGGCTAACTTGTTTTATAATCTCGTCTCCAAATAAATGCCCATATTCATCATTGAAATATTTAAAGTTATCGATATCAAATACAATGCATACAATTCTTTCATTATTTTTAGCAGCTTGTTCCAACCAATTATTTACTGTACTTTCTATGTAATCTCGATTGTAAGTACCTGTTAAGTAATCAACACTCGCTTTCTTTTCAAATACCGACACTTTATGCTTCATTTCAAGCTTCAGTGCTGCTAATGACATTTCACGCTCGTTAATTTCTTTAAGCAATGCTATATATTCTTTTTGGACTTGATAACCTAAATGAACATCATTCATTAACTCACATAATTTGCATCTTTCTTCTTGTATAGTTTGCAATAATTTTACATCATGATATTCTTCTACTATTTGTTTTGCCAATGTGTATGATTCAAATGCTTCTTTGTATAATTCTTTTTTAATATACCAAGTACCTAGCAAATCATAGCATTGTGATTGTTCTCTTTTTAATGATTCTATGAATGGCTCTACTAAAATTTCATCTATTAAATTTTTTGAAAGATCTAATTGATCAAGCCCTATATATGCTTTTGCAATGTTTAATTTAACACGGAGCTTTAATATTTCACTTTTTGGAGTATGTAATTTTGCGTTTTCTAATCCTATTTTCGCCAATTTTAATGCTTGATCATAGTCTTCCTCAAGTAAATATAAATGACTTAAATTACTATAGGCGTTGCTAACAATATTATACGTTTTAAGTTTTTCCCCCAGAATAATCGTTTTATTTAGTGTTTCCTTTGCTTGTTTGAAATCTTTTTTAAATTCGTATAATAAAAAAAGAATATTATATAAGTTGAGCCAATCTCCATCGTCACCGTGTTTATAACAAACTTCATTGTACGCTTCAATACTAAAAAAAGCTTCTTCTATATCACCAATACAATAAAAAGAAGCAGCTTTACAAATATGTGCGATGAGTATTGATTTATAGTCTTTTACTTCTAATCCTTTTTCAAGAAGGTAATAACTCGCCTCTATCGTTTCCTTATATTTTCCCTCAGCTCTTAGCGAAGTAACCTTAATTTGTAATGCCTTTAGTTCTTCGTTCCCCATTTTATCAATCCCCATATAATTATTCGTTCACCCATTATTGTTACAATATTTCATAAATAGAAAAAAAGCTGTGAGAAGGTCATCCCTATACAGAGCTTTTTATTTACTGTAATTGTTTTTTTAACTTTTTGTATTGCATAAGCATGGCAATACGCCAAGGTACAATCATAGAAAACGCTAAAATCCAAAACATACCACCTAATTCACCCACATCTAAACTATTAGAAAAAATGAGCTTTAAAATAACACGAAGTATAAGTAAACCAACTAAAATGAAAAAAAATGCTTTTGATCTTTTTAAATAAATATCGTCTTCTCTTATTTCAAATTTTGAAGTAGCAATTAATAATATGGAAAAAAGTAAGCCTATTACAGAAGCTTCTAAAATTTGCAATGGTGCAACTCGAAATTCCGGAAAAACAAACATCAATGCCCCTGTGGACATTGCTATTGGTGGTATAATGATTTTTTTTGCACTTACCGGTTTTTTTTGCGAGCGCATACGGACAAACATGACGAAAGTACCCATCAAAACGGCCATAATTGTTGAACCAATTACTAAAAATTGAGAGGGTATTGAGGTAGTCATCGAATCCCTCCTATACATTTCACATTGATTATAATTTCAGGAAAATTTATTATAGTTCTCTTCATCATAAAGAAGAATATTCCTGCTTCTTTTACTATAGCAAAATAACACTATTAAAAGCCAGTAAATCCACCAAAAATAGGCGATAAAATACGAATAATATAATCTAATCCGTTAAAGAATAATAAAATACCTACTGCAATCATTACGTATCCACCAATTTTAATAATATTTTGGCTATTTCTACGGATCCAGCCCATTCTTGCAATAAAGAATGACATGATGAAGAATGGAATCGCAAAACCAAAGTAGTATGCGAGCATATACCATATTCCAGCATCAGGATTTGACCCAGCTAATGCAATGATAGACATTAAAATCGGCCCAGTACAAGGAGTCCAACCTGCAGCAAATGCAAGCCCTATCAATATAGAGCCGAAATAACCACTAGGACGGTTTTTAAATTGAAATTTACGATCTTTCATTAAGAAGTCAATTTGTAATAATCCTACAATCATTAAACCGAAAATCACAATTAAAATTGCACCAACTTGACGTAATAATTCTTGATATTGGATGAAGAAATCTTTTGCAAGTGAGGTGCTGAAACCGATTGCAATAAAAATAATAGAAAACCCGATTAAGAAGCTTAGTGTATGTAAAATAGCACGTTTTTGCATCATGCCTTTTTCATTTTTCAACTCATCTAAGCTCATTCCTGTAATATAAGATAGGAATGCGGGATATAATGGTAATGTACAGGG
>DEQI01000078.1:6153-8914 GCA_002360295.1 Planococcaceae bacterium UBA3370 | reverse complement strand
TCTTCCCTTACTATCATTGTGACATTTTATGAATTTTTTTGTTAACGTAGCTCATCTATTTCTCTTTTTTTCAAACGAATCATGAGCTCATCCACAGCTTCTTTTGGTGATTTATTACTAAATAATACTTCATATAGCTGGGCTGTAATAGGCATTCCTACTTCGTATTTTAAAGCGAGCTGGTGGGCAGCTTTAGTTGTGCGTACTCCTTCTACAACCATCCCCATCTGCTCTAATACTTCTGGAAGTTGCATACCTTTCCCTAGCATATTCCCTGCTCGCCAGTTACGAGAATGCACACTTGTACATGTGACAATTAAGTCTCCCATTCCTGTTAAGCCTGAAAAAGTAAATGGGTTTCCTCCCATTTTCACACCGAGTCTCGTTATTTCAGCTAATCCGCGTGTAATCAGAGCCGCTTTTGCATTATCTCCATAATTTAAGCCATCTGTAATACCCGCCGCTAATGCAATCACGTTTTTCAAAGCTCCGCCAATTTCAACACCAATCACATCATCACTTGTGTATACACGGAAATATTGATTCATAAATAAATCTTGCACTTTTTCTGCTGCTACTAATGTTTTACAAGCTGCCGTTACTGTTGTCGGATGCTGTAATACAACTTCTTCAGCATGGCTTGGTCCAGATAATACGACAATTTCTTCGATATAATCGGCGGCTATCGTTTGTTCCATTAATTCAGAAATACGTAAATGAGTATCTGGCTCAATGCCTTTTGACACATGAACAAATAATACCTTTTTGTTTAATAAAGCCGAAACATTGTGACAAACTTCTCTAATAGCTTTTGTAGGTACAGCTACAACGATTGTTGACGCGTGCTCTACAGCTTGTTCTAGATTGGAAGTAGCCATTAAGTTATTCGGTAAAGTTGTATTCGGTAAATATTTTTTATTTGTTTTATGCTCGTTTATTTCACTTGCTTGCTCCTCACGATGTGACCAAACTAGTGTATTGTGACCATTTTCAGCGAGTACAACGGCAAGTGCAGTCCCCCAAGATCCTGCACCTAAAACTGTTACATTTTCCATATTCCTAACCCCTTTTTTAGAAATACTTTATAAGTCTTTCGCCATAGAGTAACGCGGATGTATGATACATCCGCATTCCTTAGCTACATGTAAATATTAAGGTATAAACTTCACCTCAAAATAACATGCACTTATAATTTTTCTAAAGTTAAAAATTCAGCTTCATTCATCACTCTCTCGCGCGTGTAATTAAACGAATTGGCGTTCCTTCGAAGTCGAATGTTTCACGAATACGATTTTCTAAGAAACGTTCATACGAGAAATGCATTAATTCTGGATCATTCACAAATACAACAAATGTAGGTGGCTGAATAGCTACTTGTGTCGCATAGTAAATGCGTAAACGACGTCCTTTATCGGATGGAGCCGGATTACGTGCAACTGCATCTTCAATGACCTCATTTAAAATGGATGATTGAATTCGCATTGCATGGTTTTCACTCACACGTTTCACAACTGGTAAAATTTGATGCACACGTTGCTTTGTTTTCGCGGAAACGAAAACGATTGGTGCATAATCTAAAAATAAGAAATGCTCACGAATTTGTTCCGTAAATAAATTCATCGTCTTTTCATCTTTTTCAATAGCGTCCCATTTATTTACAACGATAATAATAGCTTTTCCTGCTTCATGAGCATAGCCAGCAATTTTTTTATCTTGATCTTGAATGCCTTCTTCCGCATTTAAAACGACTAAGACAACATCTGAACGTTCAATGGCACGTAATGCACGTAACACAGAATATTTTTCTGTTGTTTCGTACACTTTACCTTTCTTACGCATACCTGCCGTATCAATGACAACATAATCTTGTCCTTCATATGAGTAAGGTGAGTCGATTGCATCACGTGTCGTACCAGAAATATTACTTACGATTACTCGATCTTGGCCTAAAAACGCATTCACAAGAGAAGATTTCCCAACATTTGGACGACCAATTAAAGAAAATTTGATAACATCTTCGTCATATTGAATTTCGTCTTCCTTAGGGAAATGTTTCGCACATTCATCTAATAAATCCCCAATACCTAAACCGTGTGAACCTGAAATTGGCCAAGGTTCTCCGAAACCTAATGAATAGAAATCATAAATCATTTCACGCATATCTGGGTTATCAATTTTATTAACTGCTAATACAATAGGCTTTTTCGTTTTATATAATATTTTTGCTACTTGTTCATCAGCTGCTGTTACACCTTCACGACCATTTGTCATAAAAATAATAACGTCCGCTTCATCAATAGCGATTTCTGCTTGTTGACGAATTTGTTCTAAAAATGGTTCATCCCCTATTTCAATTCCGCCTGTGTCAATAATATTGAACTCATGTGTTAACCAATCTGCCGAACTATAAATACGGTCACGTGTTACACCTGGAATATCTTCCACAATGGATACACGCTCTCCAACAATACGGTTGAAAATTGTCGATTTACCTACGTTCGGACGGCCTACGATGGCGATTACTGGTTTTGTCATCTGTACTTCATCCTTCCAACTATCTAATCTTTACGTATTATACACGAATTTTTGTATTATATCACACATTACACTAAAACAGTTCAGTACGTTTTAGAGCCAATAGAAAAGCAGACAAGCAAATGCCTGTCTGCCATTTAGTTTATTCTTTTATAAACCCTTTTAATCTGTCGCCAATGACATCACTAAATGAGAAGCCTGTATTTTCTTCTGGTAATTCGTAATC
>DEQI01000078.1:0-6072 GCA_002360295.1 Planococcaceae bacterium UBA3370 | reverse complement strand
CACTTTTACATCCACTTCTTGGCCTTCTTTCAACACTTCATGTGGTGTATTTATATGCTTATGCGAGATTTGTGAGATGTGTACGAGACCTTCCACACCAGGAAATACTTCCACAAAAGCACCGAATGTTACAAGGCGACGTACTTTACCTGTTAGAGTAGTACCTTTTGCTGCAAGACTTTCGATATTTGACCATGGTCCAGGTAACGTATCTTTAATTGATAAAGAAATACGCTCATTTTCAGGATCAATGGAAATTACTTTTACTTTTACAGCTTGACCTTCTGATAAAACTTTTGACACATCATCAATGTGGTCATGTGCTACTTGAGAAATGTGCACAAGTCCGTCGATTCCGCCAATATCAATAAATGCACCGAATGTTGCCAGACGTTGTACTTTCCCGTCTAAAACATCACCTGGTTTAATATTTCCAATAATTTGTTGTTTCTTTGATGCTTTATCAGCCTCAACTACAGCACGATGAGATAAAATTAAACGACCTTTTTCTTTATCAAGTTCTGTTATTTTAAAGCTCATCGTTTTGCCTTTATAATCTTCGAAATCTTCAACGAAATAGTCTTCAACGAGTGAAGCCGGAACGAAGCCACGAACGCCTAAGTCTACTACTAGACCGCCTTTTACAACATCCTTCACTTCCGCTTCGAACGTTTCACCCGATTCAAATTTTGCAATTAAATCGTCCCATGCTTTTAGCGCATCTACTTTACGTTTCGAAAGCACGAATGCTTCTTCCTCAATTTTTGTAATCATTAACTCAAGCTCATCTCCAACTGAGATGGCATCTGAAGCTTTTTCAATGTGTAAGCTTGAAAGTTCGCTAATCGGTATTATTCCATCAAAGGGAGCCCCTTCAATCGAAACATTGACCGCTTTATCGTCCACTTGTTGCGCAATACCTTTCACAATATCTCCTTCTCGAAATTCTTGGTGTAATCCTAAGTTCATTTCTTCAGACATATGTAACCCTCCTTCGCATCTTCCACTTTTATTTTATTCGAAAAGCTTAATAAAAACAAAAATTAACCCTTTGTTTTCAGAAATTTCTTATTGCACATGAAAGTTTAGTTCATTTTTTCTCTAGCTAACTGTAAAATTGCTGCTGCTGATTCATCAATTGTCATTTTTGTTGTGTCTAGAAACAGTGCATCTTCCGCCTGAACTAATGGAGATGCCTCTCGCTCGCTATCCAGTTTATCGCGTAATGCAATTTCCTCCATTAACTGCTCAACAGAAGATTGGATACCGCGTTGTTCGTTATCTAAATAGCGACGACGAGCTCTTTCTTCCACCGAAGCAGACATGAAAATTTTTAATTCTGCTTCTTTTAAAACATGTGTTGCAATATCACGCCCATCCATCACAACACCGCCATTTGAAGCTAATTGCTGCTGCATGGCCACTAATATTTCTCGAATATTAGGGTAAGCAGCTACCTTTGAAACGTTAGCTGTTACTTCATTTGAACGAATCGCATCTGAAACATTTATATGATCAACAAATACGAGTTGTCCATTTGATGATGGCTGTAAAGTAATATTAGTATTTCGCAACATATTTTCGAGTGCTACAGCATCATCTAAATCTATGTTTTGCTCTAATGCTTTATGCGTTACTGCACGGTACATTGCACCCGTATCAATATAGGTAAAGGATAAGTTTTCTGCTACTAATTTAGCTATTGTACTTTTACCAGCACCTGCTGGGCCATCAATTGCAATTTGAATTCGTTTTGTCATATATAATAATCCCTACTTTCCGTTTACATTGTATCATAAATATAGGGTAGTTTCTTGTAGACTAAACTCCTAATCCGTTAAAAAAAACGCCCAAAAATACTAAATAAAAGCTATAAGGACCTCACTTCTGTAAAAGCTTTATACTAATTCTTTCGTGAGAGAAAAGGGAGCCTCCATTTATCGGAAGCCCCCCATATTTTTAAATTTCATTCATCTCTTTTTTGCGAATTTTTAATTGACGTTCGAAACAAAAGCGAACAATATGCTGTTTATCTATATCATCCGTATCAGTAAATTGAATGGAGGCAATTTTCACATGATCTCTTTCGAATATACGTACAATATAGGCCTCTGTTTGCACGTATCTCATATCACCATTAGCAAATGGTAATACAATTGTCAGTCGAACTGCTTCACCATTCACAAACGGAATAGGCTGATTGATAACAATCGCCACACCACCTGCACTAATATCTTCAGCAACAAATTGATAAAAATTACCATTAAACTCCACAGCTATATCTACAGGTGTTTCTACACGGACATATTCTCTCCGCTGAATTTTTTTAAATGCATCATCTGGTGGACAATTTAGTTTAATCATAGGGATATTGCCACCTTTTCTCCCTAATACTGTCGTAGTGAATGTATAGCTTTGTTTCGATTCTGTTTGGAAAGTCACACGAAACTGTGAGCCGTCTACTAAAAAAGCTGTTTTTTTCGTTGCTACATTAATGGGATAGTCAATATAAATAATACCATCCTCTTGATCAACTACTTTACAGCGTAATTTTTCAAAACGTTCTGTATAAGTAGGCTCTAACGTTAATATCGTACCAAGTTTTAGTTCCATGAATATCCCCTCGTGCAAATAATATAGTTTAGTTAATCTATTATCGCACGAGATTTCCATTTTTTCTATATGTTCTCCACTTGTTTCCTTAGGAGAGAGAGTCAATTTGGACGACTTCATGATTTTCAGCATCTACAACTACACGGAATGTGTCATAAAGCTCATTTGGCAATCTGGCAATGACTTCATAACATAAGCGTAATTCATAGCCATCGTTTTCCGTATAAATTTTCTTTTCATCCTCTAGTACAACATCTTCACCGAAAAACTGCTTCCAATCAATCGGATTCACTGCTTGCTCCTTGATTGTTTCTTTTTGTATATATTCCATTGCATTAACACCGAGAATTTCCCCGTTATCTTTTGCAACCTTTACTTGCACACTATCTGGGTATACATAGGCATCGTCTACTTTTCTTGTGAAAACAAAATGCCATGCTTCATGGTTTTCTCGCATTTCTGTCATTTCTGTATCAGCAAAATCTGTATTTTTCATAAATTTATTAGCAGCGTCGATTACTTCTTCATGCGAAATAATATTTTTACTGATTGGTCTTTCTAATAAGAACGATAAAATATGTCCACCCTTTTCCGTAATGTCCGCATAACCTATTTTTGCCCCTCTGACAAATTGAACGTGGTAAAACGGATACGGAGCATCTTCTCGACTCTTTGTAACAGTAATAGTCGCATCATCTATTCGAGGGAAAAATAATTTAAATCTTTCAATAGCTTTATTTTTTGTGATTGGCTCGTCCATTAAATTCTGAAGTTCGCGTTTCTTTTGGTAATCAGATTCACTAGCTGTTAATGGGAAATCTGTTTCACTAAAGCTTTTTAAGTTGGAAGACACTGTAGCAAATGGAGAGTTTGCTGTTTCTACCTCTGTCACTTTAGACCACTTTGTAAAATCTCCATCCTGCTGGAAGAAATTTGCCGTAGCTACTTCCCAATCTTCACTTAATGCTTGTAGGTTTTTATTAACGACGGTCATTTTTTTTCGCCATTCATCTGAACCCCCAGCTGTGTCTGCACTTTTCGCTGCATCCCCGATTCTCCCCAAATATCTCATCCATTCGTTCGCAACATCAGTATGAAGAGGTAATCGAGATATTGAATTACGCATATCATTACTCACTCGCCAAATTGTATCGAGTTCATTATGCAACGCCTTATCATCTTGAAATAACATGGACTGCGCAACAGTTGTGTGTAGCAATGATAATTTTTCCGAAGCATTCGCTAATTCATTAGTATAATGAGCATGCACAGCTCTTTCTAGAGCACGCTGCTCACGTTTAGCATCATAAGCATAGACAGCTAAAATAACAACAACAATACTTAATAAGTAAACTGCATTTTTCATACTCCACCTCTAATAGCAAAAAATATGCTGTCCAATTTGTTTGATTTGCGGTCTTGTCCAAATCCATTCACTCGTCGCTGTTTTTGGATTGAAGTAATATAAGGCATTTTCAGAAGGATCCCACCCATTAATTGCGTCTAAAACGGCTTCCTTGGCTCTTGGATTCGGTGTTAGCCAAATTTGTCCGTCCGCTACTGCTGTAAACGCTAAAGGTTGGAAAATGATTTCGGATATTGTATTCGGAAAATCAGGTGATTCTAGGCGATTTAATATAACTGCTGCAACTGCTACCTGTCCTTCATACGGCTCTCCTCTTGCCTCACCATATACAGCATTCGCTAATAACTGTATGTCACGTTCAGAATAATTAGCAGGTAGCTGCATGGATGAACTACTTGGATTCCCTTGCACATTTGCATTACCTCCGGAACCCCCTTGTACTTGTTGCTCCAGTGGTACCCCACCATAATGCGTAAAACGATTACCTTTAGCAATCTGATCCATAACAAAGCTTTCATTATAATCTGAGTTATTCACAAGCTTTCCTTTTGTATCAGATCCCGCTATGCCATCCACATTTAAACCGTAAGCTTGCTGAAACTCTCGCAATGCCCAGTAAGTACCATAGCCAAATTTGCCATCTATTCTCCCATTATAATACCCTAAATATTGCAAACGAGCTTGTAACTCAATGACATCATCTCCAAAAGCACCGCGTTGTATAACCTGTGAGGAGAAGGCGTTTGACATTTGAGAAGGTATCAAAAATAAACTACACAGTAAAAATAATAGTAACTTTTTTTTCATTTTCACAACTCCTTTTCCATAGCATGCGAAAATGAATCATTTTTATACATACTGAAAGCAGTTTATGCATGTTTTATCTTGTTTTGTAAAATAGTTATCATTCTATGAAAATAAAAGGTTCTAAGGATGTAGTGAATATTCAATGCAGTCTTTTTTGCGAAAGATTTTTCTACATATAATTCAATAATAACTCTGCTTTAATCTGATCAAATAACCCCAAAATACAATACAGCCAAATAAAAAAGGCTTCGCTAAAAAACTACGCGAAAGCCAATAAGTCTATATTTTACGATTTTGAATTAAATGTTCGATTAAATGTTGATGGGCGTGTTTTACTTTAGTTAATCCGAACCACCATAAAAACAACATAAATGGCACCATTAAATAGACAAAATTGCCTCCTAATGTCCAAATTGTATTATAACTAAAATGTAACACAATCGGTGCACCAAGTGCTAAAAGTAAATATTCTTTTTCTTTATTATCATTTGAAAATTTACTTTTACCAAAATAGTATCCCATGACAACACCAAATAATGCATGGCTCGAAACAGGTAATATAGCACGAATAAACGCTGTATTTAAACCGAAAGATAATAAATAAATAATATTTTCAACAGTTGCAAAGCCTAGTGATACAGCAGCACCATATAAAATCCCATCATAAGGATCATCAAATTCAATATTACGCAATATAATGACAAAAATAATAAGCCATTTAAAAAATTCTTCAATTGCACTTGTAAAAACAACATTTGTGACAAATACACTTGAAAAAGCGTGCTCTTCCTCTAGTACATATTGAATAAAGAGTATCGGGAATGTAATAATGGCACCATAAATAAAAGCATGGATTAATGTTCTCCTTGGTTCGGTTGCCATTTGATTACGCATATAAAAATAACTAAGGAGAGCTAAGCCTGGAGCTATAGCCGCTGATAATAGGATGAACATTTCTTTCGCTCCTTCACTTAGTTTATTATATAAATGGAGTACTTGAATTATTTGAATTCGTGGAAATATGTAAAGCCTTCATGATATCGCACCATTAATTTTTACACAATTACATTATAACATTAAACTTTTACTTGCTGATTTATTAACGGAGGTTTTTTTATGTCTAAAAAAAATATATTACTGATTCATACATTTCGTGACTGTATTCATGACTATGCGAATAAATAAGATTTAGATGGGGTTGTCATCACACACGGAACAGACACTTTAGAGGAAACAGCTTATTTTCTTGATTTAACTACTCGTTATAATTTTCCGATTGTTTTAAC
>DEQI01000228.1 GCA_002360295.1 Planococcaceae bacterium UBA3370 | reverse complement strand
ACTCAAAACTAAAACAGGATAACCATTCTGTTCGAAGTCCGCTTATAAAAAGATGCCACTAGATGAAAAGTTTTCGCGTATTCTCACTAATATGAGTTACACGATTTCGCCCATTTTCTTTTGAAATATATAGTCCTTGATCAGCGTTATTCAATATAGTCACATCTTAATCCTGCTCAGTAATAGTAGCAATACCTATACTAACTGTTACGCTTTCTATTTGCCACTTTGATTGCGCCACATTCCGGCGTAACTGTTCTGCTATACGCTTCGACTCCTTCATATTAGTATGCGGCAACAGAACGACAAACTCTTCGCCTCCGTATCGAGCTACAATATCTGTTGCACGAGCCTGTGTTTGTAATATTTCAGCTACATACACTAACACTTCATCGCCTACTTGATGACCATATGTATCGTTCACCTTCTTGAAGTAATCAATATCGAGGATTAGCAATGAAAAAACAGTGCCTGTCTGTCTATATAATTCGATTTGTTCTTCTAATTTTCATGGAAGAACCGTCTATTTTTTAATCCTGTTAATTTATCTGTAACAGAAAGTTCTTTCAAAATAGCATTCATTTCCATAAGTTCTGTTTGTTTTTTCTCAATTTCTAAATGTAATTGCTCTAATTTAGCAAGCGCCTGATCCTTCGCTATATAAGCTTCTTCCATTTGTTGTTTTGCAGAGCGTAATTCTAGCTCATAATCAATGCGCTTTTTCATCTGAACGAGTATACAATCAATTCTTTCCACACCATCATGTACATATCGCCTGCCGTTTAACAAATAAGGAACAGATACACCCTTACTGTCCTTAAAATGAATAAATAATTCTTCAACATGTTGATTTAAATTAATAGTAGGAAAAAAATAAGAATGAAAAATAAGCTTATTCGCCATAGATAATAAACATTCAATATGCTCATTGACTAATTCTGCTAATTCATAACCCATCCACGTGAGAAAGGTTTGATTCACTTGAACAATTTTCCCTTCAGGTGATATAGACATAAATCCACATGGTGCATTCTTCAATCGTTCATGCATTTCAATTGTCCTTTCCTGTTTACTTAAAGAAATTCAAGAATGCAGCTAATCGTTTCCTCTGGATGGCTTATATGCGGATAATGGCCTTTTGCCTCCATTAATTGAAACGTACTATTTTTAATATGCTGATGCAAATATTCACCTGCTTCAATTGGAACAATACTATCCTCTGAGCATTGGAGTATTAAGGTAGGAACCGTCACTTTAGATAAATCATTTCGATAATCAGATAAAAATGTCACTTCTGCAAATTCTCTCGCAAAAACTGGATTTCCTGAAATAAAGCTGCGTTCTAGTTCTTTTGATAATGTTGGATTTTCAGGCTGATTCATCACAATAGGCGCTAAATAGCTTGCCCACCCCGCAAAATTCATTTCCATCATAGCTAACAATTCCTTAATATCACTGTATTCGAAGCCGCCGATATATCCATCCTCATCATTTAAATAGCGTGAAGAAGGACCAATCATAATTAACTTATCAAAATACTCGGGGCATTTAATGGAAGCAAGCATGCCAATCATAGAGCTAATTGAGTGACCGATAAAAATAATATTTTTTAACTCCATAGACTCAATGATATCTAACACATCTTGCGCATAGCCTTCGAGTGATTTGTATTTTTCAGATTGATAGGCTTTTAAATCGGAATTACCCGAACCAACATAATCAAATAACACCAACCGATATTTCTGTTGAAATGCCGGTGTAATGTATCTCCACATACTTTGATCGCACCCAAACCCATGGGCGAATACAATCGTTTTATCACCTTGTCCTATTATGTTCACATTATTACGTTCGACTATTGTTGTCATTATTTTTACTCCCTCTAGAAATATCTGTCATACTTCCATTTTGAAGGTGCACTCATGATTTATCAAGATAAATCCATTTTCTAAGGGCTTCTTTAGAGGAATGCTCCTCGTTACAAATAGATACCCTCAATGAATAAATGCTAATTGATGCATTAACTTCTCTTATTATGTATAGAAAAAAGGGAACCAGAAAGTAAATTTATTTCCAGGTACCCTTATACTTGTAATCATTAAAATCCTAGTTAGTTCTATTAAATGCTTCAAATCTAAAAAACATATATGTACTTAAACTAAAGGTAAATCATATTTAAAATTGAGATCATTTCCAAAATCCTAATTTTTCTAACTTCTTTTTACCTTTGAACGCTAGGATAATAGCACCAACATTTAAAATAAACATACCCAAAATCGCGTATAACACGTACGTGTAACTTCCTGTTATTTCAAATATAAATCCGTATCCAGGTAATGCAACAATACCTGCAACTGCTAATCCAGTTATAGCAAGTCCGTAAATTCGGCTAAATTCTTTATTACCAAATAAAGCGGATGTTAAAAGAGGTCCTAATGTCCCAAGAGATGAAACAATGAATCCATATAGGCCAGTAGCTAATGTAAACATCGTTGGATTGTCTGGGACTGTTAACAAAATGGCTACTGGTATTAACCCCATCAGCATTGCGGCAATCGCTGTATTTTTCACTCCAATTTTATCACTAAGGAAACCGAAGAATAGAGCCCCTATTACAACACCTACAGACCAAGCACCCATTGCATTCCCAGCAAATTGAATATCATAGCCCAAGCTCACTGCTAGTGGCGCAACATGTTGGTTAAATGCCCCTATTGAAGTATCAAAAAAGAAGAAGATTAGTAAAAAGATAAATGCACTCGATTTTTTAGCTATTTCAAAAGAGACACCGCTAACTGTAGTATTTTGACCTAAATTGCCTTCATTTTCATTGACTTCATCCACCCCATACGGCTGCAAACCTTTCTGTTGTGGAGCAAATCTGATCGTTAATATGACGATTGGTATAACTATTGCCATTACGCCTAAACCTAAAATAAAATACGTATTTCTCCAACCTTCACTAGCAATTAAATTTCCTGCTACTGGTTGTAAGAACGCTCCTATTAAACCACCAGCACCCACCATAATACCTAATGCCAATCCATTATGTTTTTTAAACCAATTATTAATGAGTACAGGACCTGCCAATTGAGTAACAATGACAGAACCCATCGCCATCGGAATTGCAAATAAGTACCATCCCCAAACGGAGTTCATGAACCCAAACATAGCGAATGAACCTGCCTCTAAAATAACAGCCACTACTAAAAGTACTCTTATATTATATTTTGTCACCATTTTACCTGCGATGGGTAAAGAAATCATTGTGACAATGGATGAAATACTAAAATACAATGTTAAACTTCCCATTCCAACACCTAAATCTTCGGTAATGGAAGTTAAAAATAATCCACCAGTCGTCATGATGCCACCTTTAGCAGCTCCGACCATAACAACTAATCCTAATAATACCCACCAAGCATAGTGGATTTTTTTCTTTGATTGACTCATGATGTTGTCCTCGATTCATAATTGAATCCCATTTTGTTTCGCAAAATAGTCATCTTGTTATATTTCAAAAGATAATTAATCAGTGGAATAATTAATAATAGAGCATGCATGATATTATCCCTTTAATTAACACTCTACTAAAAAAGCATCTTTCTTTTATTTGGTAACCTTTTATACCTTGGTTACTTTATATAACAAAGGTAACCTGTTTACGAGATTGTGTCAATATTATGAACGAAATTTATTTTTCAAAAAAAATTCACAAAAATT
>DEQI01000003.1:8318-9794 GCA_002360295.1 Planococcaceae bacterium UBA3370 | reverse complement strand
CTCTCAAGATTTAAAAATATATCCATAGCGCTTTTGGAACTAAATAACAATTTAACTTTCTCTTAAAATGTTGTAATATAAAGGTTTATTATTAAGGAGGAATTATAATTGACTTCAAGAGAGCAATTTGCATCTAAGATTGGATTTATTTTAGCCGCTGCTGGTAGTGCTATAGGACTCGGTGCCATTTGGAAATTTCCATATATGGCTGGCACGAATGGCGGAAGTGTATTTATTTTGTTATTTATTTTATGTACGATTTTTATCGGACTTCCTATTCTAGTTGCTGAATTTATGATTGGACGTCGCGGACAAAAAGACGCGATCCTTTCATTTAAAATACAAGCACCGGGAAAACCATGGTATTTAACTGGTTGGCTCGGACTCATAACATGCGGACTCATTTTGTCCTTTTATAGTGTTGTTGGTGGTTGGATATTAAGTTATTTAGTACGATCTATTACATTTAGCTTAACAGGACAAGGGAAGGATTTCGCTGTACTTTTTAATGAGATGATTCAAAACCCATTAGAAGTGTTAGTTGCACAAGGAATTTTTATGTTAATGACGTTGCTGATTGTGCAAGCAGGTATTAAACGGGGTATTGAAAAAGCAAGTAAATGGATGATGCCACTCTTATTTCTTTTCTTTATTTTATTATTTATTCGCTCAATCACACTAGAAGGTGCTATTGAAGGCGTTAAATTTATGTTCGTTCCCGATTGGTCCTATTTAAATAGTGATACATTATTAGTGGCACTTGGACAAGCATTCTTCTCACTGAGCGTTGGTGTATGTGCGATGATTACATACGCATCCTATTTACCTAAAAAAGAAAAAATCATCAATTCTGGGGCAAATGTTGCATTTATGAATATCGCGATTTCACTGCTTGCAGGATTAGTCATTTTCCCTGCCGTTTTCGCATTAGGCTATACTCCTGAGCAGGGTCCTGGATTAGTATTTATGATCATTCCAGCTGTATTTGAACAAATACCGTTTGGCAGTGTGTTTCTACTTATTTTCTTTATCTTGTTATTGTTCGCTACCATTACATCTGCCATTGCCCTGTTGGAAGTAGTCGTATCCATAGGTATTGGCGAAAAAACGCATTTACGTAAAAAGGCGTCTTGGCTATTTGCAGCAATTATTTTTGTTTTAGGTATTCCAAGTGCATTATCATTCGGACTTTTATCTAATATCACTTTATTAAATAAATCTATTTTTGATTTTGTCGACTATGTAACCAATAGTATCGCCATGCCGATTGGTGCATTATTAATCGCTTTATTTGCAGGTTATCATTATTCTCGTAAAATTTCTCAAGAAGAACTACAAACATCACCGTTTTTATTTACAGTATGGTACACAATCGTTCGCTACATCGCACCGATTGCGATTATCATTATTTTTATCAGGGGTGTATTTAGCTAAGAAAAGCGGAGGCGCCCTGCTTTGCCCCAACAAGCGCAGGGT
>DEQI01000003.1:6689-8219 GCA_002360295.1 Planococcaceae bacterium UBA3370 | reverse complement strand
GCCTCAAATTTGATAGCAATTAATTTATAAGCCATTTCAACACATTGTTCAAATGGAATCCACTGTTCAAATGAATGTTCATATACTCTTTGTATCACTTTCCCTAAATCACTAGGATTATCTATATTTTGTAATGCTGCAACAACATCGGCTGTTTCTGTATCATAGCTATCTTCCCCTAGTTTAAAAGGATCCCAGTTAACTAAAGCACGGACAGCTTTTCGGTTCATTTCTATATTCTCCATTTTTTCAACCTCTAATTACTCTATTCTTCTCATTCGTATGATAACATATTATAGAAAACTTCAAAAAGAAAAGAGTGATATTAAATGTCCATTTTCAATAATTCCGTCAATCGTCGTAATACTCGTTCTGTTAAATGGGACATAATGGAACAGATTTATAATATAGAAGATGCTTCTGCTATTTTGCCAATGTGGATTGCAGATATGGATTTTGCTGCTCCTAAAGAAGTGGTACAAGCCATTGAAGAACGGTTAAAACACCCTGTTTTTGGCTATTCTTACGTTTGTGATGGTTGTAAGAAGGCCATTGTTGAATGGTATGCTCGTCGTCATCATTGGACAATAGAGCCAGAGACAATCTTATTCCATCACGGTGTTGTTCCAGCTATCGCTAGTATAATAGAAACATTTACAAATGAGGGTGATAAAATTGCTATTTCTACACCTGTCTATCCCCCATTTTTCAATGTACCAACAAATCAAAATCGTGAAATCATATCTTGTGATTTAGTTGAAATCAACGGCTCTTACACATATGATTTTGCAGCGCTTGAAGAAACCTTTAAACAAGGCGTGAAACTATACATTCTATGCAATCCGCATAATCCAGGCGGAGTTGTCTGGAACCGCGAACAACTAGAACAACTAGTCGCTTTATGTATTCAATATGACGTTTACTTATTAGCGGATGAAATTCATGCAGATTTAATGATTGATGGAAATGTTTATATACCTGCATTAACGGTTGCAGGAAGTGATCAAGCAAAAATTATTTCTTGTATCGCACCAACAAAAACATTTAACTTAGCCGGAATCCAAGCAGCCATGATTGTAGCTCCGAATCCACAATTACGCGAACAGCTTGAAAATAATGCTTTAGCTCACGGCCAAATGGACTTAAACGCATTTGCTTCTGCTGCAGTTCAAGCTGCATATACGGATGGAGAAGCTTGGCTTAATGAACTATTAGAATACCTTTCTTCCAATATGGATTATGTCATTGAACATTTAAATAAAATGGAAGGTATTTCTGTAGCAAAACCACAAGGAACATATTTATTATGGATTGATTATCGAGGGACTCAGTTAACAGAGGATGAAATGATGAATCGTCTCTTAAAGATTGGTCAATTAGCATTAGAACCAGGAACAAAATATGGCGAGGCAGGACGAGGCTTCTTACGTATGAATGTTGCTTGTCCATTTGCTACAGTGCAAGAAGGCGTAGCCCGCTTCAAAAAAGCATTACAATAATTAAGAAAAGCGGATGCGCCCCTTTTTGCCC
>DEQI01000003.1:1398-6663 GCA_002360295.1 Planococcaceae bacterium UBA3370 | reverse complement strand
CAAGCGCTGGATGGCCAGCAACCTCAGGCGGGTTGGCGCTGCAGCTAGAAAAAATGATAAAAAACGGCAGATTTCTAAATAAAAGATATCTGCCGTTTTCTATTTATGTTACTATGTGGATATTATTCAATTATTTCGAATACTCCCTTTTAATTAGGCTGAAAAAGAGGTGGCATGTTCTACTATTCAATATAAAGTAGCTCTTTTTTATGAAAAAAAATATATCATTGCGTTTAAAAATGTTTTTATTCTCTTTCGTACTAGTCGTTTCATCTATACTAACTAGCGGTATGCTCATGATACATAATATCTCTGGTGCCTTTGAGAAGGAATTTGGTGCCCGTGCTATTGCCATTGCCAGAACTGTTGCACAGTTTTCTGATATTCAACAAACAGTCGGAACACAAAAAGGGTTTGAAGTGATACAACCCATTGCAGAGCGCATTCGTCTTGCTACCGATGTTGATTATATCGTTATTTTTGATACAGAAGGAATACGCTATTCACATCCATCGGAAAGTAAAGTTGGTACCCTATTTGAAGGAACAGATCAAAACGAGGCATTATCGCAGCACGAATATATATCCAAAGCATTTGGTGTACAAGGTTTCGCTATACGAGCTTTCGTCCCCATCATGAACGCTGAAGGATCAAAACAAGTCGGTGTGATTAATGTCGGCATTCTATCACCTAAATGGACTCAGCTTGTGGAAGAATATCGTGCTGATATATTCTTCTCGCTCCTTTGGGGTATGATTATAGGATTTATTGGCTCCCTTTTAGTAGCGAATCATTTGAAGCGTCAAACACTCAACTTAGAGCCATATGAAATTGCACGCATTGCCCAAGAACGCGCAAGTATGATGCAGGCAATGGACATTGGCATATTAGCGACAGATGAAAATGGGAATATTACTTTTATTAATAGGCTCGCTCGACAATATACACATTTTTTCGGAAAGTATACGAATCTAAACGCTTTATTTCACAATACATGGCTTACAAATGACCTTCTAGAGCAAATAGATTATGCCCGACCGCTTCTTGTGAACAATCAAATGTACTTAGTACGTACATTCCCAATTCGTTTTCATGAAAAGAATGCTGGTTTTCTTATTACGATGACCGATCGCAAAGGAGCCCACATGTTGGCAGAGGAATTAACAGGAGTAAAATCACTTGTCGATTCATTACGGGCACAAAATCACGAATATATGAACCGGCTCCATAGTATTGCTGGCTTAATTCAATTAAATCGAAATGAAGATGCGTTGAGTTTAATCATTGATGAAATTACAGATGAAGAAGAAATTATGCAAAGTTTGCGTGATAAAATACATGATTATTCCATTCAAGGATTGCTGCTAGGCAAATATGCCCGCGCAAAAGAATTAGGTATTACGCTTATCATTGATGAAGAAAGTTATCTAAATGAATGTATGACTGGCTTCTCTAGCGGTGATATGGTGACAATTATCGGCAATTTACTTGATAATGCAATGGAAGCTTGTGCGACAAAAGATACACGTGATGTCAGTTTACTCATCCAAGGTGATGAATACTTTGTTCATATCGAAGTACAGGATAGCGGTGATGGTATTGAGTTTCCTCAACGTATTTTCAATTATGGCTATAGTACAAAGAAAAAAGAAGGTCGCGGTATAGGTCTTGCCCTCGTTAAACAAATTGTTGAGTCTAACAAAGGAACAATCCAAGTACAATCTGAATTGAACATCAGTACGACGATTACAATCAAAGCAGGGGTGGTAGAAAAATGACAAGTATTTCCGTTTTCATCGTAGAAGATGATCCTATGGTACTTGAAGTAAACAAAGGATTTTTAGATAAATTAACGGGCTTTACATTAATCGGTGAAGCTACTACAGGTGAAGAAGCGTATAAAAAAATAGTTGATTTACAACCAAATTTAATATTACTAGATATGTTTTTACCAGATATGACCGGGATGGAATTATTTTTAAAGCTACGAAGCGAACGAATTCCTTCTGATATTATTATGATTACCGCTGCTCGTGATGCTCAAACTATACAAGAAACAATAAGAATGGGCGCTGTTGATTACTTGATTAAACCATTCCGTTTTGAACGTTTCCAAAAAGCGCTGCAAGATTATTTCCGAAACATAAAAAACTTACCTAAAAATCCCTCTTTAAAACAAGAAGATGTCGATTTATGGCTAGGTCGACAAGAAGAAAGTATTCAACTTCCAAAAGGGTTAAATGAAATAACCATGAAGCAAATTACAGAAGCTTTGCTTGAAAATCATGCGCCTATAACATCTGAACAGTTAGCACAAAATGTCGGCATGGCTCGTGTAACTGTTAGAAAGTATTTAGATTTTCTGGCTAATAAAGGAAAAGTGCATATTGATTTAAAATATGGGACAGTCGGTCGCCCAACAAATTATTATTCTTTAAAATAATTTAAATAACCACCTGAAAACTAGCTCCTATAATAATGTAGTAGACACAATCTTTACATCAGATTGCGTCTATTTTTTTGCCATTGAAAACCACCTACTCCCCTCGACGTTGTTTTATAACAGTTTACAAAAACAACCTCTTGTTATATACCATAAAAACCAAAATGTCCAATAACACCATAATATTGTTTATTTGAAACTATTATCTAAAATAAAAATATTCGCAAATCGATATGAGGAGTAGGTAATCATGAAACGTTTATTTGGAATATTACTATTAACTCTCCTTTTATGTATTCCTATTCTCGCTGCATGCCAGTCTACTTCTGAATATCCTATTGATTATGAACAGTTAGGAGAAGATGAACGTATAGTGATTCGTTTTTCACACGTTGTTGGTGAAGATACGCCAAAAGGAATGGCAGCTCGAAAGTTTGCCGAACTTGTTAAAGAACGCAGTGAAGGTCTTATCGAAGTACAGGTTTTTTCCAATGGCACTCTTTATAAAGACGGAGAAGAAATGAATGCTCTATTACGTGGAGATATTCAAATGATAGCTCCTGCCACATCCAAGCTCACAAATCTAGTACCAGAAATATCGATTATGGATTTACCTTATGCCTTCCGTACATACGATGAAATTTCTGAATACATTTATAGCCAATTTGGACAAGAACTGTTCGGAAAATTAAAACAACACAACTTACATGCAGCAGGATTATGGCATAGCGGATTTAAACAATTAAGTAACAATATCCGTCCGATCACCCATTTTTCTGCACTGGATGGTTTGCGAATACGAATCATGCCGAGCGATATTTTAGCAGAGCAATTTTCAACTGTCGGCGCTACACCAAAACGCATTGATTTTAATACCGTTTTTAATCAATTGCAAAGAGGGGCTGTCGATGGTCAGGAAAACACCCTTTCTAATATTACGAGTAAAAATCTTACTTCCTTGCAAAATTATTTAACGATTAGTAATCATGGCTACTTAGGTTATTTCTTACTCTTCAATTTAGAATTTTGGGAAAGTCTTGATGAAGATGTTCAAATGCTATTAACGGAGACGCTCGAAGAAGTACAACTTTGGGAATGGGAGTTAGCACAACAAATGAATGAAGAAAAGCTTTCCGAAATCGAAAACTGTGAATGTATTGACATCCACTACTTATCAGATAAAGATATCGCGCAATGGGAGGAAGCTTTTAAGCCCGTATACACGTACTATAAAAAACAATATGGCTCGAAATATGTTGAGGCACTTCCAAAATTCTTACACTAAATTCAGTTAACGAGATAGTTTTCTATCTATTAACAAAATAAATCTAGGGGGAAACACATCATGAAAAAAGGGCTATTACTAACGATCATTAGTATATTTGCACTTGTATTAGCAGCATGTGGTGGCGACAAAGAAGAAAAATCTAGCGATAGCTACACTGCTGAGAAGCCACTCATTATCAAATTTTCTCACGTTACATCGATTGAATCTGTAAAAGGGAAAGCAGCAGATGAGTTTGCGAAATTAGTTTCTGAAAAAACTGACGGGAAAGTAAAGGTTGAAGTTTATCCTTCATCACAATTATACGGAGACAATGATGAGCTGGATGCTTTAATATCTGGAAACGTACATATGATTGCTCCATCAGTAACAAAAATGGTAAAGCTTGACCCTCGTTGGCAATATGTTGATATGCCTTTCTTATTTGAAAATGACGAGCATGTACAAAAGTTCTTCAAATCTGATATTGCTCAAACTATTTTAAACTCTGACCAATTATCAGCCAATGATATTAAAGGTATTTCATTCTGGGGGAATGGATTTAAACATTTCTCTAACAGTAAGCACCCACTTGTAACTGTGGAAGATTATAAAGGTTTAAAATTCCGCGCACAAGCAGGGAAAGTTTTAGAATCTCAATTTCATGCCCTAAATGCTGGTTCTGCAACGATTTCTTTTGGTGAAACATATGCAGCTTTACAGCAAGGTACTGTAGATGGACAAGAAAACACATTCAATAACTTTGATACACAAAAATACCAAGAAGTACAAAAATATCTTTCTACTACAGCACACGGTCGTTTAGACTATGCAATCTTTGTCAATAAAACATTTTGGGAGTCAATCCCTGCAGATCTGTTAGCACCTGTTGAGGAAGCATTAGCAGAAGCTACTGATTTGGCAAACAAACTAGCATCCGAAGAAAATGCTAAATCTTTCGAAAACATTAAAAACGGTGGTACTGTGGAAGTTTACGAAATGTCTCAAGAAGAGCGTGACACTTTAAAAGCAGCTTTACAACCTGTTTATGACGAATTTGGTGAAGTAATTACTGCTGAATTAATTGATGGTATTAACGCTCTAAAATAATCATTCTTTCAGTCAGGTACTAGTACATTTTTGAACTATCACTATTTTAAAAATCCGCGTGCTCCTGGGGATTAACAAGAACAGTAAGACTCAGCAGGCATTCCATGCCAAAGAGCCTTCACTCATTTACCCAGGTGCACTAGCGGATTTTTATTCATTACAAGAGGGAAACAATAAGCCCGCTTTATTTTCAAATAATAATAGTTAGGAGTGATCAATCTATGAAAGCACTACAAAAAATATGGACTTATGCAGAAGAAATCGCTGCCGGAATCTTTTTCGTCTCTGGTATAGGGCTCATTTTCTACGGTGTTGTAATGCGTTACATATTTAATTCACCTATGGCATGGGTCGAGGAAGTGGCTCGTTACTCAATCATTTGGGGAACATTTCTTGGATTCGGATTGGCATTAAAACATAATCAACATATTCAAGTAGATATTTTATA
>DEQI01000003.1:0-1287 GCA_002360295.1 Planococcaceae bacterium UBA3370 | reverse complement strand
CGTTATGCTTCAGGCATGGTTTCATTAGATGTTGGTATACCAATGTGGATTGTTTATTTAATTTTACCTATTTCAGGGATATTATTCTTATTACGTTTCGTAGAGAGATTAGTCAATATTCTACGAGGAAAGGATGAAGAATATGCTAATCCTCTTAATTAGTTTCTTTGTTTTAGTATTTTTACGTGTACCCGTTGCAGTCAGCTTAGCGATGTCGACAGCATTCGTATTATTCCAAGCAGATTTTAATATGAACATGATGCCACAACGAATATTTACAGCACTTGATTCCTTCCCGATGATGGCCATTCCTGGTTTCGTATTTGCTGGGGTATTAATGGCACGCGGCGGTATTTCAAAATATTTAATTGAGGCTTTACGTTCTTGGGTTGGTCACTTACCTGGTGGATTAGCCGTTGTTACGATTTTAGCTTGTGCCATTTTCGCTGCGATTTCTGGTTCATCTCCAGCAACAGCTGCTGCGATTGGTTCAATTATGATTCCTGCGATGCTTGCTGCTGGCTATAATAAACGTTACTCAATGGGATTAGTAGCTGCTGGTGGTACACTAGGTATTTTAATTCCTCCGAGTGTTCCTTTAATTATTTATGGTATTACATCTGAAGAATCAATTGGGCAATTATTTATGGCTGGTGTTATTCCTGGCCTAGGTTTAACAGCATTACTGATTGTTAGTGCTATTATTTATGCTAAACGTAATGGCTTTAAAGGAGACAATCCTGCAACAATGGCTGAACGTGGTCAAAAGTCATTAAAAGCTATTTGGGGTGCATTTTTACCTATTCTTATTTTAGGCAGTATTTATTCTGGGGCAGTAACACCTACTGAATCAGCTGTCGTAGCATTAGTTTACGGCTTAATCGTTTCCGTATTTATTTACCGTGAAATTAAATGGAGCGATATACGCCCAATCGTTGTAGAATCCATTAATATTACTGCGATGATCTTCCTTATTATCGGAGCCGCATCATTATTTGGTTTATATTTAACGAATGCACAAATCCCACATACAGTTGGACAATGGATTGCTGACAGCGATATTAATAAATGGGTATTCATGATTATTATTAACATTCTATTCTTCATTATGGGGATGTTCTTAGAAGCTGTTTCTATTATTTTAATCACTTTACCAATTTTATTGCCAATTTTAGTACACTTTGATATTAACTTAATTCACTTTGCCATTATTATGACGATTAACATGGAACTAGGTATGATTACCCCACCAGTAGGGTTAAACCTATTCGTCGTAAGTGGTATCGC
>DEQI01000278.1 GCA_002360295.1 Planococcaceae bacterium UBA3370 | reverse complement strand
AGTATTTTCTTGAATCTGCTTCAATACGACGGTCACAATCATCGCATGAGAATTTACCTGAACGATTTTGTTTATATTGCTGATATTTCCTTGTGCCTTCTTGTAAGTTAAAGCTTTTTTTACAGTACATACAGTTTATTTCGTAGAAAAACATAATTATTCCGCCTTGTATTATGTAAATATGATGAAACACAAAAACAGAGATTACTCACCTGTCATCCATAGCATAATAGAAAAAATGACCGATTGCTAGGAAGAACCTAGATTTAAAAGTGAATGGTGTGTATGTCGTTAACGCTAAATGTAGAAACAGATATTCCTCGTAAAGAAATAGACAAATTCTATACTTATATTGCATTTTCAATTGATGAATCCGATTTTGACAAAATGTATCAAAAATTAGAAAGCTTAAAAGTTAATATACTATCCGGTCGAACAAGAAATGAGAAAGATAAAAAATCAATTTATTTTACGGGCTTGTGTGGGCATAAATTTGAATTCCATACGGGTACTTTAAAAGATCGGTTGGCATATTATAAGCAGGGAAAAAACATATGGAGTTTTATGAATAAATATCTATAAAGTAATAATCGATTTCTTAAAGATAATTAGATTAGCTAAATGATCAATGGAAACGAGGGTTGGCTATGATAAAAAATGCATTTCAATCATTAGAAAACGGTTTTCAGTTATTTGATTGGTATCATGTTAGCTGGTTATTAATTACCTTGTTTATCATTTTCATTTTATATAAGTTCTATAGTACAAAAAATGAAGTGCATCGTAGAAAAATTCGCATTGTTTGGGCATGTTCGATTTTGCTATTAGAAGTAATTAAAAATATAGTGTTACTAGTTCAGGACTCATTTTGGTATGGTTCATGGCCATTACACCTCTGCGGATTAGGTATTTTTATTATACTTGCGCATGCTTTAGTGAAAGGTCACCAAATCGATATGCTACTTTACTGTTTAACAATGCCAGGTGCCTTTATGGCATTAATAACACCTGAATGGACACATGTTTCAGCCTTTGACTATTTGCATTTTCATAGCTTTCTATTTCATAGTTTATTATTTGCTTATCCAGTAGTAATGTTGCTTACAAAGGAACTACTGCTGTCTATTAAAAAAATATGGCAGCCAATCGTTTTTTTAGTTGTCGCAGTTCCACCAATTTATGCGTTGAACGAAGTTTGGGGTACGAATTTTATGTTTACAAGGAAGGCACCAGCAGGAACACCGCTTATCCTATTAGAGCAATATTTACAGCAACATCTATATATTGTGGGATTTAGTGGTCTTGTGATTGTGTGTTGGTTTTTATTGTTACTACCCATCATTGTATGGAAAAGAGTTGCTAAATAGTGATTCTGAAACATTCCGTAAAATGGAAATATATTCTTTTTAATTCACTGACTATACGTTATAATTCTACTAATAATTGAAAGGTGGGATTTTTATGGTAAAAATTAATGTGCATTCACTAAAAGGACGAACAAACGAGGATATGGCGAACTAAATATAACGAATATTGTTCGCCTATCGATCTGAGGAGGACAAGTATGTTAAGTAAGCAAGGATTTGATTTGTGGGCGGATGGTTATGATAAAACAGTGAAATTGAGTGAGGAAAGCAATCAATATCCGTTCGCAGGGTATAAAGAAATATTAAATACGATTTTTAATGAAGTAATGCAAAAAAGTAGTGGGACTGTGTTAGATATCGGATTCGGAACAGGTGTACTGACGGCGAAGTTATATGAAAAAGGTCATAAAATACATGGATTTGATTTTTCATCTAAAATGATTGACATTGCAAAAGAAAAAATGCCGAATGCCAATCTTTTTGAATGGGATTTATCGAACGGTATGCCAATTGAACGTTTCAATACCAAATATGATGCTATTATTAGCACCTATGCATTGCATCATTTTACAGATGAACAAAAAGTTCAGTATATCGGAGAATGTATGCCATACCTTACGCAGTCAGGGAATATCTACATTGGGGACGTTGCTTTTGAAACTTACGAGCAGCTTGAACAATGTAGACAAGAAAGCATCCAATATTGGGATGATGATGAAGTTTATTTTGTGTATGAACAATTTAGTCGATTGCTAAACGGCATATGTCAAGTTGCGTTTCACCCGATCTCCCATTGTGGAGGAGTATTAATTATTTCAAAACTATAATGATAATGGAGGACTGTCTGAATTTTATAGGCAGTTCTTTTTATAAGGCACGTTGTTACGCGAGCAAAGCTAATAAAACAAATAGAAATATTAAATGAAGATAGCTGGATAAGAGAATTTATTATTAATCGTACTACTTTTGTAAGCTACTTTTCAGGTTTGTTACAGCATGATGAACATCATTTTCAACAGTGTAAGGATTTTCTGAAAGGGGTCGTATAATGGAGTATTTCAAACAGTTGAGACAATATGTAGGACATCAGCCACTTATTTTACCTGGTTCCGTTGCCATAATACTGAATGATAAAAGTGAAGTTTTATTACAGCTTCGAAACGATTGTAGTTGGGGGTTGCCAGGTGGGCTAATGGAACTTGGTGAAAGTCTTGAAGATACGGCCCGAAGAGAAGTACGCGAAGAAACTGGATTAGAAATAGGGGAATTAAAGCTTCTTGGTGTGTTTTCAGGTCCAAAATATTACTTGAAAGTATCGAATGGTGACGAACTTTATTCGGTGACAGCGGTCTTTGTAACAAGAGAGGCAACAGGAATTATGTGCACGGATGAAGTAGAAACGAAGAGTTTGCAATATTTTTCTTTAAAACACCTGCCAGAAGGGTTAACAGAAGGCTATCGCAGTTATATTCAACCCTATATAGAAGATCTGCTTGGGCAAAAAATATAATTAAATTTAGTATGATATATCTTAAAAAAATAATACTACTTTTCATGTTTAGTTTATTCGTTTTTGGGGATAGTATTTTAATATAGCACTTCATTAAACGAATACTCAAATAGGAGGGATTATGCATGAGATATATGCGATTACGATTTGCATCATTGTTATTCATCGGTCCACTTTTTTCAGAAAATATGTATTCATTAGCAAGTGCCTTAGGAAATGCTGACGATCTAAATGAGGATATAAGTGCAAATAATAGTTATTTTCCCATGAGTATAGATATGGGGAATATGAATGAACTAGATGTAGCCATTAAGTATGGACAATCAACAATAATTCCTGCCTTTACAACAGAGTATGGGACAATAAAGCAAAAATCCGATGATTAACAAAATACAAGAGGTACGTGTAAAGCTGCGAATTAAAAGCAGCTTTATTTTTATTTGACTTTACTCATTAAATACTCCGGATAAACACATAAATAGCTGGATTAACTCAATATTGAAGCGAGCATTATACTCCTCTAAACAGAGTTTTTGCCATCATAATGTACGATTAAGTAAGCCACAAATACGTATTTAGAAAGTTTAGCGAGATTTGTAGTATGTAAAAATATAACGAGTCTTTGGAGTAAATATGTCGTCAATTTTAATAAGTAGTAACACGTCTTTACAGTAATTTGAAATGTTGTTTAACAGCTTACATTGACATAGCTTTATTAAGTTTATATAGTTAGTTAATCTAACTAATTTAAATTCATTTAAGAGAGGTTTTATGATGTACAACTATTTTTTGACGATGAAATTGGTGCAAAGGCAATATGCTAATCAAATGCTAGAAACATTAACACCACATAAAGTGACTGAAATGCAGTGGGGATTGCTACGTTATTTAGTGGAAGTTGGACCTGCTTCTTTTTCAGAGATTGCCGCATTTTGGCATGTAGAAAAACCAACTATTACACCTGTAGCCCAAAAGATGCTAGAGCAATCATTTATTGAAATACAAGTAGGTCAAGATAAAAGGCAGAAAATGATGGTTATTACTGCATTAGGTATTACTAAATATAAAGAGATAAAGGCTGATGTGGAACAGTTTGTATCTCACCTAACGCAAGGAATAACAGAACACGAGCTAGAACAAGGCTTAGCTGTATTTGATCAGTTACAGCAAAACTTAAAGAAATAGAATAGAGGGGTATTGTGAACAAGGATAAATTATGGACGAAGGAATTTTTAATGATTGCTTCCATTAACTTTTTACTAACATTAATGTATTTTTTATTACTGGTTACCATTGCTTCTTTTGCAAAAGAAGAATTTCATGTATCAACAAGTACTGCTGGACTAGTTTCTAGTATATTTATAATAGGCTCACTTATTGGTCGGCTCGGAGCAGGACGTGTAATTGGAGAAATAAGTGTATTAAAGACATTATGGTTTGGTATTATCGCATTTGCTATTACATCTGTTAGTTACCTTTTTGTATTTAATATTTCACTGTTACTTGTCATTCGTTTATTACAAGGAGTGGCTGTTGGGGTTGCCGGCACAGCTACAGGTACAATAATAGCGCAAATACTACCACCTGCCAGAAAAGGGGAAGGGATTGGCTATTACAGTTTGAGTGCTATTTTAGCGACTGCAATCGGTCCATTTGTTGGCATTTTCTTGATGAATCTTGAAAATGGATTTACATGGATTTTTGCATTCAATATCGTATTATCTATTTTCTGTATGCTCATTTTTGCTATTGTGAAAATCAATGTACCTTTACATAAGAAGAAGGGTGCTGTTCAAGAGAAAGAATCGTTTATTGGGAAGTTTATTGAAAGAAAAGCAGTACCTATTTCATTCATTGCCTTATTAATCGGCTATAGTTATTCAGGAGTAATGTCATTTATTACGTTCTATGCGGAGGACATACATCTAGTAAAGGCTGCTAGCTACTTCTTCCTCGTATACGCTGTAGTAATTATTCTATCGCGTCCTTTTACAGGGAAATTAATGGATGCACGTGGTGGTAATATTGTCGCGTATCCATGCTTTATCCTTTTTGCAATTGGCATGGCGCTGTTTAGTCAAGCGACAGCTGGCTGGATGCTTTTACTTGCCGCAGCACTTATTGGTCTTGGATATGGAAATTTCAACTCGGTTGCTCAAGCAATCGCAGTTAAAGTCACAGAGCCGCACCGTTTCGGATTAGCTACTTCAACTTATTTCATTATGTTTGATTTAGGGTTAGGCGTAGGTCCTTATTCTCTCGGTTTTATCGTTCCTCATACAGGTTATCGCACTGTTTTTGTAGCAATGGTAGTCGTCATTATTTGCTGTATTCCTTTATACCATTTACTGCACGGCAGACGTGATAAGGAATTATTAAAAATATCATAAATAAAAAAGTATCTAAATCTGGTAATAGGTTTAGATACTTTTTATTAGGTATGCTTTTAAAAAAAACCCCGAACAACTCTTATTAGAGGTTTCGAGGGTCTAAGTTGTATTAAGCGATTTTATTTGTATAGGACAGCATAGCTGATTTATTGAATTTTGCTAAAGCTTTTAATGCTTCGCTTTTAGTGTTGTACTCAAACATACGATAAGAATTTTTTTCGAAGACAGTAATAACCCACATAGTGAATTCCCCTTTTAAAGTTCATTTTTTGTTATATAACAAACGACTGAAAAAGATTGGTTAATTGCTTTTGTTATATATCAGTTTGTACTTTTATTCTACTCCTAATACAGAAAAAAGAAAGTAGTTTGTGTATGTTTTCACAAATCGTTCAAAAAATAATGGTGATATATGGCGTTTGTATGAATAAGGGAATTCGCCTGCATATGATAAGAAAATGTTTTACCAGAAGAATAAAGATGCTAATGCGATACCGGCAATAGCACCAATCGCGATACCAACGCCTAAACCGCTACCGCCGTAACCATAGCCTGGCCCCCAGCCCCAATAGCCTAAACCAAACCCACCAGGATTACCAGGCTCGAGCCAAACCATTCTTCTTGTAACGCGTGTAATATGCCCTACATGTGTATTACCTTGTTTATCTGTAATACGCACTCGACTACCATGATATTTGCAGCATAAATCATATGCATAAGCTGGATTCATTTATATAGCCTCCTTTCTAATAGAATGTGTTTTACTATATGCTAAAAAGAAGAACACACACATGCCAATTGTCCACGGCGTATACTAACGAAGGGTGAATTTTTTTATGGCAGTAATGAAAACAGACGAGTGGTTAAAACAACTGCTTGTAACTAATGACAACGCTATTTTGGCACATAAAGAGATCATTTGTGCACCGTTATTACCGTTATTTAATAATATAACAGCTGGAGAAATGCAGTTTGAACTATTACGACAAGGCTTATTTAAGCCAGATGAAATCAATAGTGTAAAAAGTTTTTTGTCTACATCTTTGTGGCAAACGGTGGAGCAAGAGTACAATCGTCTTCGCGAACTTTGGAGAGGACCAGATTCAGCTGTAATACTCTTACCGATTACTAAAGAAGGGCCTCAAAAAAATGGCGTCGCCTATCGGAAGGCACTTGTCCTATTCGTTTCTACACGAATAGAAGAAATAGAATTAAAGGCACTACTAGCGCATGAATATCATCATGTATGTAGGCTTGCCTATTTACAGCAATCACCAGATCAGATACCATTACTAGATTCGTTAATCATGGAAGGACTTGCAGAGTATACTGTAGAACAATTATATGGAGAGCAATATCTTTCTCCGTGGACAAAGCGTTATACAAAAGAAGAAATAGATCCAATATGGAAGAAATATTTTGTAGCGAACTTACAATTAAAAGGGGTAAATCAACATCGGGAATATTTGTATGGGAATCATACAATGCCACCATGGATTGGATATTGTATTGGCTATCGAATAGTCCAATCCTTTGCAGCGAAACAGAATAACTTGGGTGCATATTTATCCGTGTCTGCTCAACAAATTCTTGAAAATTCTTCGTTTAACATTTAGGTAAAAGTATATGAAAATATATTTGTACCTAAATAAATTATTCAATGTTATAGAAATATAGGAAGATGCACATCGTTTTTTGTTAAAATAATGGTAATAATGTTAAGGGGTGAAAATGGCATGAAAAAATGGTTGATAGCAAGTGTGTTTGCGGCTGTTTTATTAGCTGGCTGTACCGAGGAAGATGCTCAAAAGCCGGATTCGATAACAATAGCGGAAGCAGCCAAACCAACAGAAACAATTGCTACTAAACAAGAAATCACAGTTTTTGTAAGCGACGAGCAGGCTGAATATGTAGAGCCGATTCAAGTGCCATATGAAAGTGCAAAATTATCACTAGTTCGTTATATTTATGATCAAGCAGGTCGAAAGGATGTAGGTTTAATCGACTATACAATAAAAAATAATGATCGTACGTTAGTGTTGAATTTTGATGATGGTATTTTTAATGTGCAAGGGTCGGCTGGCGGGTATGTTTTCATGGGTTCATTAGCAGAATCTTATTTTGCTAATTTCCCTTATATCGATGAAATCATATTATTGCACGAAGGTTCGGATGAGGAAATATTGGATCATGTAACTATTGGAGAGCCCATTACGCGTAAGAAGTCGTTTAAAAAGCCGGAAAATTGAATGTATATTGATTTTTCGGAAAAACAATTGTAGTATAATCGTTAAGTTCAAATGAAAAGCGTTGAAGAGGAAAAGTATAGTAGGGTAGTTTTTTAGAGAGCTTCTGTTGGTGGAAATGAAGTAAATGAACCTAGTAGAAAATGACCTTGGAGCTGCGTACCGAAATTTTTTATAGTAGGCTACGACGAGAAAGGCACTCGTTACAACAGCGGCAGTATCTCTTTTGGATGTACTGAATAAGGCAAATAGTGA
>DEQI01000210.1 GCA_002360295.1 Planococcaceae bacterium UBA3370 | reverse complement strand
GGGGCGTATATGGCTGAAATAGTTCGAGGCGGTATTATATCGATCGACAAAGGGCAATACGAGGCAGCGCAAGCAATTGGTATGAATCATATTCAAACAATGATTTATGTAGTCTTACCTCAAGTGACACGCAATATTTTACCATCTACAGGGAATCAATTAGTCATGAATATAAAAGATACTGCTGTACTGAACGTAATTAGCGTAACAGAATTATACTACCAAACAAAATCTGTGGCAGGAGCTAATTTCAGATTTGCAGAAACATTTTTTATTGCATGCGTCATTTATTTAATGATGACATTTACTACAACGCGAATTTTACGCTTAATGGAAAGAAAATTAGATGGAGCTGATTCATATAAAGTGGATCATAGTATTAGGGACAGAGGGGAACAATTGCTATGACCTTAATAAAAATTGAAAACTTAAGCAAATCTTTCGGTTCCCATGAAGTGTTACGTGATATACATTTTAATGTTAATAAAGGAGAAGTCGTATGTTTAATAGGCTCTTCGGGTTCCGGGAAATCGACACTACTCCGTTGTATTAACTTATTGGAAAAGCCAAATGGCGGTAGCATTATTTTTAAGGGCGAAAATATTTTAGAAAGTAATTATAACATCGAAAAATACCGTACACATTTAGGTATGGTATTTCAGCAATTTAACCTATTTAATAATTTAGATGTGTTAGGAAACTGCATCGTTGGGCAACAGAAAGTATTAAAGCGTAAAAAACATGAGGCAATCGAAAAAGCTATGCAGTTTTTAGAAGTAGTTGGAATGGCATCCTATAAAAATGCAAAGCCACGTCAGCTATCAGGTGGACAGAAGCAGCGGGTCGCCATTGCACGTGCGCTGGCAATGGACCCGGATGTAATGCTATTTGACGAACCAACATCTGCCCTTGACCCCGAAATGGTAGGGGAAGTATTAAAAGTGATGCGTACACTTATTGATAATGGCAATACAATGCTCATCGTCACACATGAAATGGCATTTGCTCGCGAAGTAGCAGATCGTGTTCTATTTATGGATAAAGGAGTCATCGTAGAGGAAGGTCATCCGAACGATGTACTAATAAATCCAAAACATGAACGTACGAAAGAGTTTTTAAAACGCACTATTAAATAAAAAATAAAAAATGCAATCTGCATTTTTTTATTCAATATACTACTAGCGTCTTGAATTCCATTCTGAAATAATAACGAAAATAATGGCAAATGCAATAGCAATTGCCCAAAACCAACTTGGAATATAGGCCATTTTATCACCTCAAAAATATTTTACCATTATTAAACACGGCAAACAATTAGCTAGAAAGTGCAAAATTATCAGCAATTTAACGTAATACTACCATTACGCAAAAAAATCGTATAAAATAAAAAAGATGAAAGCGTAATGCTTATAAAAGTGAGGTTAAAATTTATGTTACATTTAAAGTGGAAAGATGCTCCGACAATTCGCACTGTGAAATGTGTCCATACGAATGCATCAAAATATTTAGTATCTAATGTTTTAACAGTAGGTAAAGAATACGAAGTGAAAAATGAAACAGAAGAATTTATCTTTGTTGTTGACAATACAGGTAAAGTTGGCGGTTATTACAAAGATTACTTTGAACAATAAGATAAAAGAAGGGGTGTCTAGAAAGCGAACAACTTTCTAAACGCTCCTTCTTTTTTAAATTTGAGAGACATTAAAATCTCTCCAATGATTCATTTGCTTCTGCATGGACACGAAGCGTATCTTCAATGTCACGTATAAGCTGTAGCTGTGTTTGTTTAAATTGATCGATATCTGCATGTGTGATTTTTGATTGTTTCCCATCCATCTGTATGAGGCGACCTTTTTTGCGAGCGAGTTCATTTGAAGCGCGCATTAGTTTTTCTTGTGTTTCCATTAATTTGCGCTGTTGATTCATCGTCAATAATGTGGCAATTTGTGTTTGCCACATGGGAATGGTCGTCATAACAGAAGCTTGGATTTTATCGATGAGCAATTGGTTTGTTTGCTGCATAAGACGAATTTGTGGCGCTGCTTGAATAGCGATTTCTCTTGAAATTTGTAGGTCATAAAGGCGACGGTCTAGCCATTCAATAGCCATTTTTTCGTCATTTGTTTGTTGGAAACTGATAAAATCATCTGTTTCTGCTGGTAATAATTTTGCTTTTGCATCGGCAAGCTTTAATTCAGCAGCTGCAATATAAACATTTACTTCGTGGAAATATTGTTCATTAAGTTTATATAATTGATCTAATAAATTGAAATCACGCAATAAACCCATTTGAGCATGTTCTAATTGAATCGCTAAGCGGTCAATTTGTTTACTTAATTTTTTATAATGAGACATTACTTCTTGGACGGTTTGCTTTTGACGAGAAAATAGTTTGCCAAAGAAACCTTTATTTTGCTCTAGAAGTGCTTCAGGATCAATTTGTTCTAAATAAGAAATAAGCTGAGATAATACTTCGCCCACTTTACTATGATCTTTGCGCTCTGCGTGAACTGACATATTCGCTGTAAAGTCCCTTAGTGCTTGCTGTGCAGACAGACCGAAAGCTAAAACATTTTCATAAGTATTGATTTTGAGTTCTCTTGCTAGAGTAAGTGCACGGTTTTTATCTGTATCATTTAAAGAAGCAAAGAGAGGGCTTACCTCTCTTTTTGTTAATGCCGTATTATATTCGACTTCAGCTAATTTAGCTGTCGAACTTCCAGAATCTTTGAATGCTTCAAATGGGTTTGGTTGCATTATTTATCACCACCGAGTAGACGTTCTTTCCTTTTTTGATTTTCTAGCTTTGCAAAATCAAGTTCAATCTTTAAATTTTCTATATCTGACGCTAAGGCTAATTTTAAATCTTCTTCCATTGTCTCATATAGATCCTTTAACGTTTTACGTGTTTCTTCTAAGGCTAAATGAACCTCAGTATCTTTTACTTGTTCTTTCGTTAATAATGTATACTTATCAGTTAATTGAATAGCGGAAGGGAGGTGTGCATAAAAGAAATCTTCCACTGCATAAAACTTGTGCGGATTATGTTGCACAAGATTAATAATACGCTTCGAAATTTTCGAAATTTCGTTTAATAATTTAAAAGAACGAATAGAACGTACACGTACATATTGCTGGGTTAATTGGTTCATATGTTCTTTTGCCAATTTTAGTTGTTGGTCAATATGATTATATTCAGAACGAGTAAGGCCCAATTCCTTCGTTCTCTTTCTTTTTTGCACTAGATAAATGGTTTTGTTGCTTACATAATAACTTGCAATCGCTAATAGCGGCACGAAAAAGATGCCTAAATCAAAGTTAATAACTGTAATAACAAACACTGCAAAGCTAATGACAAAGTTGAACGCATGTCTAGTAATGAAATTTATTGTACCTAGCATATTTCGTACCTCCTTATAGTAATGTATACGGAATAAATAAAAAAAGGTTTCAACTATATCGTACACGATTATCGCTAATAAATAAAAAAGAAGTCAGCTTAAACAATATCTGACTTCAATACTGAATAGCCTTTTAAATCATCAATTATTTCGACGTTAAAGCCATTATAGTCTACTTGTAAAGTTACACCTTTTTGGACAAAATGAATGAATTCGTCAACTGCAGCATTTTTTCCTTCGACTTCTACCTCTATATGGTTGATGTTGTTTAACTGAATGAAACCTTTTAAGCCTAATTCAATCGCTTTTTGTTTCATAAAAAATCGATAGCCTGTACCTGCTACATCCTCGCAAAACAAAATATGTGCGCGTTTCATATAGACCTCCTATAAGGTGTAGTGCTGTTCTTTAGAAATTCACAGGACAGCATTGAATATTGTGTACTATATAATGAAAACTAATGCTCCTAGAATAGGATACTCATTTATCCTGATTCTAGGAGTGCTATTTGTTATTTCATGTTACGTTCATTCGAAATCACTTGAATTAAATCATTAATATAGTGTAGCACTTGTTCTGAGGCCACTTCGATTTGTTTCAAGTAATTTTCAGCTGTCATCAAATCACCACTATTATACGCTTCAACAGCTTGTTTTGCTGAAATGTGCACTTGTTCATGATAATGGTCTAGCTCACGATAGGAAGGGTGTGTGCCGAAGTGTTTCAGAGCATTTTCTGAATGGTACCATTGACCAAGTCGACATTCAGAATGTGAAGACACATCGCGTGGGCTTAATTTTTCTAAACCAAGGAACATATTATAAACGCGCCATTTCCATAAAATATGGTCGGCTTTTGACAATTGTAATAAAGCAATACTTGATAGTTGAATGTTATTATTTTTAATGACATCGTTTCGGAAACGATTAATCTCTTGTCCTAAATAATGAATATCATGTGAAGTATTATCACCATATTGACGAATATCTTCTTGTAGAGAGGAAATACGTACCATATGAGCTGATACTTCATCAATTGCGGCCGCTTGTTGCTCTGTAACAGCTGCAGTATTTGTTACATCGACGTTAATACTTTCAATTGTATCCACAATAGAGTTTAGTAATGGTAGCGAATCTTTTGCCTCATCTGTAGCTTCTTTAATAATTGCAGTCGTTTCGGAAATCGATTTAGCTACTGTATTAGAATACGCTTTTAGTGACTGAACATTATTTGAAACATCCCCTAATGCAGAAACTGTACTTTCAGCTAACTTGCGTACTTCTTGGGCAACGACAGAAAATCCTTTTCCATGTTCTCCAGCCCGTGCTGCTTCAATGGAGGCATTTAAAGCAAGTAAGTTCGTTTGATCTGCAATTTGATTGATAAGCGTTACCACATTTTCGATATCACTAACGTGTTTTTGTAAATCGGTAAAGCTATGTACAATCGAAGAAAAAGTTTCTTCAGTTTTAAAAATTTCTTGTAAAGCATGTTCAATTGAATTTTTACCTTGGGTAGCATATGTAACAGAGTCATTTGTTTTCTCTGCAATATTACTTGAAGATCTTGCTACTTCTGCAATGGAAGCGGCTAGTTCTTCGGCTGCTGCGGTAGAAGTAGCTATTTCTTCTGCTTGGTGATCTAAGCTTACAACTAAGTCCTTCATATGCATAATACGGGCATTCGCATCCATTAAAGTTGAAATTTCTTCTACCACATTTTCAAGCATGCGTTCCGTCATAACTTCAACTAATAATTCTTGATCGATATTCACAGCGGCAGATAATGATTTCATATAGTTAAATGCTTTATGAGGTTTTAGCGCAAAATTATATAAAATATGTGTCATTATATAAAAAGAAAATTGATTAAATAAGACAATCGTTTTACCTGGCTCAAAGTGATGTTCACGTAATAAGTTAAAAAATCTAATCGTATTATCAACATAATGATCATCACGTTTACCAAGGAAAAATTGCTCTAAATAATAGGCAATATGATGATCTGAAATTGGATTTTGTCCATTAGGTGCAATTTCCTGCAAATATTGTACGAATATTTCATTCATCGTAGGTTTAATATTTTGGATACGATCATAAACTTCTTTTAAGTTGTTTTGATCATGTTGTTTAAAGTTATTAAAAGAAAGTGTTTGTGCGAAACGACCAGAAGTTTCCAAATCTGTTCCTCGAGCAAATAAATCTTTTAAATCTGCTTTTGGCCTTAATGTAGAAAACATAAATGTCCCTCCTGATATGATACAATAGTATTAATATTTTATCATATGACAATAGGTAATAATAGACACGCGCATGTATTCATAATAAAATTGTGAAAGCGTATTTTGAGAAAGGAATGTCTGCTATGTTCAAATTAATTTACATGAAGGCTGATTATGAACCTTGGTGGCAATTTGAAGGTTGGGAAGAGATGATTGAAGAGACATTTCTTTTCAATACGGAAGAAGAGTACTATCAAGGTGTAGAAAAAGTATTAACACAGTTTAGAAAGAAATATAATAACGAAGCAATACAAAAGGAGAAATATATTGCTTTTTGGAATGAATCAGAGGCAGAGTACTGTGAAGCATGTGATGAAGATGTGCAAATATATCACGGCATTATTTTAGATAGTAATTTAACTATAAAAGCTAATGAAAACAATTAACTGAAATAAGAGAAAATTTTTAAAAAAGAATCAACAAAATTATTTGACATAGTGTAAAATGATGGTATACTTAAATTAACAATTAAATTGCTTGACCGGATACAATGGATTCACATATTACAAAGAGTGATCGGTGTAATTGACGGTACTCTTTGTAATATGTGAATTTTTTATTACGGTAAACAATTCCATATTGTTCACTTTTATTTTTTGGAGGTTTTCTTAAATGAAACAAGGTACAGTAAAATGGTTTAACTCAGAAAAAGGCTTCGGATTCATCGAAGTAGAAGGCGAAAACGACGTATTCGTACACTTCTCTGCTATCCAAGGCGAAGGTTTCAAAACACTTGACGAAGGTCAAAAAGTTGAGTTCGAAGTTGTTGACGGCAACCGCGGACCACAAGCTGCTAACGTAACTAAACTTTAATTCTTAAGAATTAAACTTACATTCGTTAATCCGAGACATCCTATTTTAAATAGGATGTCTCTTTCTTTTCGTTTCATACTTCATTTAAAAATATGTTTAAATCTATTTCCCCCTATATTTAATTCGTCTTACTTTTCATAAAATACTTGAACTTCTTTTTCTCAATCTACAAATCCATTTTCGTAAACGATTTTTTAAAAGTTCCGTCATGATTTTCTGACCAAGTTTCATTTCTTGATAGTTTATATTATCTTTTTTGTTGTTTTGAGTCCCTTTATGATAAATGTTAGAATAATGATTAGTGTGATAATTAGAATGCATAAGGAGGGGCGGGTTACATGGATATTAAACTTAATCATAAAATCATAAAGGATATGTGTGGATCCGTCTCCTTCAAAAGAGGGGACGCTTATTTACGCGCAAATAAAGTAACCATTCATGACTATAATGTAGATCAATGTACGGCTACAGTGAATGGAGCAGAAGATTTTCATGTCATAATTAATAAAGATGAAAATGGGCAAATTCAACCATCTTGTAGCTGTTCTACATTGCTAAACTTTAGTAAGAGCTGCCAGCATATTGCAGCAGTATTGCTTGCCATAGATGAAAGGAAACGACAACTGAATAATCATGCTTATGTATCAACTTACCAACAATTATCAGAAGGTATTATGACACTTTTTCAGGAGCGTCCAAATAGAAAAAGTCGTCATCAGCTACATTTTGAACAAAGACAAGTATTAGATGTTCAATTTATACTTATACCTTATAACATGGGGGAAGGGCAATATTTATTTGGTGTGGAATTGTGTGTAGGTCAAACGAACATATCCTCTATTCGAGATTTTCTACAGCATGTACAGTTGGGACAACCATACACTATAGCACCTACATTTACCTATCATCCAAATGAGCATTGCTTTGATAGCGAAATAGACATGGTACTGCAGCAGCTAATTCGTGTCACATGTGATGAAATAGCTTTTTTAGAAGCATTACCAAACGATGATGCTGCTAGCCAAGAAATATTATTGATTCCGCCTTCTGCATGGGGTGGACTGATGCCATTTCTCACGAAAATAGAAATGTATATGAAACAGGATGAAAGGGAGTCTCAGCCAATTCGTATCGTAGATGGTGCACCTCCATTACAATTTACAGTGGAAGATATAGACGGTGAATACCGATTAACGATAAATGGATTTGAGCAAATTCAGCTTTTTAGTGCGTATCAGGCAGTTTTAAGTGAAAATTCCTTGTTCATGCTGGAAAACCAAGATAGTGAACGAATCAATGAACTTCAGCAAATGCTTGTAGCACCAAATACCAATCAAGTGACAATTCCAAGTGATCAATTGGATGTTTTTCTGAACAAAGTGGTCCCAGGATTAAGGAAAATTGGACAAGTGAGCTTGTCAAAGCAGTTAACTGAAGAAATGATGAGAACGCCTTTAGTGGCGAAGCTTTATTTAGATCGGCTAAAAAATAGATTGTTAGCAGGACTTGAATTTCATTATGAACATGTGATCATTCAACCTCTGGAAGAAAATGAATATGAAGTAGGTCCGATGATAATACGGGATTTTAAAAAGGAACAAGAGATTCTCGCAATCATGGAGGAAAGTGGCTTTACCAAAACCGAGGGCGGCTATTATATGCAAAATGAAGAGTTGGAATATGAGTTTTTAAATAATGTTGTCCCGAAGTTGCAATCACTTACACAAATTTATGCCACAACGGCTGTACGCAATCGACTCGTCAAAAAAAGTGTGTTTCCTAAAATTGTCGTTAAAGTAAAAAAAGAGCGTACGAATTGGTTAGAATTTAAATTCGAAATGGACGGTATTTCTAACAACCAAGTGAAGGAAATTTTGCATGCACTTGAAATGAAGCAAAAATATTACCGATTACCGAATGACAGTTTATTATCACTTGAAACGAAAGAAATGGAGGAAATTCGACGTTTTTTACTCGCAGGACCTGTACAAGATGATCATTATGAGAGCACTTTAAATATGCCAATACTCGAAAGTCTGGAATTTTTGGAGTTAATAGGAGAAAGTGACGTGTTTACGCCAACTGAATCATTCCAGCAGTTTATGGATCAATTACTACATCCAGAGACTTTGGATTTTGACATTCCCGAAAGTTTAGTAGACATTTTAAGAGACTATCAACAGCAAGGATATAAATGGATGAAGCAACTTGCACAATTCGGTTTTGGTGGTGTATTAGCGGATGATATGGGCTTAGGCAAAACGATTCAAAGTATTGCATTTATCCTATCAGAGCTTGATTACATACGAACAAATAAGCAACCGGTACTGATAGTGTGTCCGTCTTCTTTAACGTATAACTGGTTACATGAGATGATGAAATTTGCACCAGAGCTTCAAGCAATTGTTATGGATGGGAATCATACAGTAAGGAAAGAGCTACAACGAGAACTGGGTAACATGGATGTCGTCATTACATCTTATCCGCTTCTTCGCCGTGATTTAACATGGTTTGAAAAACAACAGTTTCATACAGTGTTCTTTGATGAAGCACAAGCTTTTAAAAATCCATTGACCCAAACAGCAAGAGCAGTGAAAAAGATAAAGGCAAATCATCGTTTTGGTTTAACAGGAACTCCAATAGAAAATAATCAGGAAGAGCTTTGGTCTATTTTTTATGTGATTTTCCCACAGCTCTTCCAAGGTTTAGAGGAATATAGCCATTTAACAAGAAAAGCAATTGCACGCAGGGTTCGACCGTTTTTACTCCGTCGTTTAAAAGAGGATGTACTAAAGGAATTACCAGGGAAAAATGAGATGCTTGAAATGTCAGAGTTACTGCCCGAACAGAAACAGCTGTATGCCGCTTTATTAGCAAAGCTTCGAGTGGATACATTCAAACACCTAGATAAGGAAACATTCAGAAAAAATAGGATTCGTATTTTAGCTGGACTAACGAGATTGCGTCAAATTTGCTGCCATCCTTCATTATTTGTGGAAGGCTATCAAGGGAGTTCCGCAAAATTTGAGCAGCTATTACAAATACTAGAGGAGTCTAGACTATCAGGCAGAAGGGTGCTGATTTTTTCACAATTTACGAAAATGCTTGAACTCATTGGGCGAGAAATGACGAAGCGAGGATACGAGTATTTTTATTTGGATGGACAAACCCCTTCAGAGGAACGGATCGAACTGTGCAATCGATTTAATGGCGGAGAGCGAGATGTCTTTCTCATTTCATTAAAAGCAGGGGGGACAGGCCTGAATTTAACAGGAGCCGACACGGTTATTTTATATGATCTATGGTGGAACCCTGCAGTTGAAGAACAAGCAGCTGATCGTGCTTATCGCATGGGACAGAAAAATACTGTTCAGGTCATTAAGCTGATTGCGCGTGGAACAATTGAAGAAAAAATGAACGAGCTACAAGAAAAAAAGCGGAATTTGATTGCAGATATTATTGAATCTGATGAAAAAGCTTCTGGCTCATTAACGGAAGAGGACATACGAGAAATTTTGAGGATTTAGAGGAATATGGGAATAATAGTATGTTCCAAATACCAAGTGAAATAAATGTATAACATATAGCTATCATTATGATTGTCATACAGCCTAGCCATGTATTTTGGTTCAGGCTGTTTTTTTATGTATGGAGTAAAATTTCCATATTGTAACTATTTTTATTGAATTTATGTAAAAACTAGCTTAAAATTTAGTTTAAGTAGAAAATATTGCACATTAGAGGGAGGAGGGATGTAATTTAGGGTATTTTCAGGTAAACAAAACAAAGGGGGAATTGTTTATGGCAATGTACTTTTCTATGTATTGGCATTTTATAGTGATGGTTCTGTTTGTGATGATTATAAGTGGTTACATAGGTTTTCGTTTTCCGAGCTTTCCTTTTTACATTGTTCTGATTGCTAGTGGAATTGTCGGTTATGGTTACAGTGTTATGACAAAATTGCAAGAGTTATCATATATTTTCATTATTTCGAATGTCTACATGTCCATAGTACCGATACTTACTATTCATTGGGGAATTTACATGAGGCAGAAAGCGGATGGAATCAATTTGAATAGCAGTATTTAGGGGATGGGTTTAGAAATTCAACGAAAAAAATTGAATAACTATACGAAAAGCAATGGATTTAGGTCCATTGCTTTTCATATATATAGGTTGTCACTTTAGTTACTAGCTCCTCCAAAGTGCCAATAACTATTTCAACTTCTGAAACATGATAAAATGTGCTAGTTTTTTCAAAGTGATGTACCTCATTGTTTGGGGAGTAGAGGAATATCTTTTTTCCAAGTCCTAATGCAATACCTAGTTCAATATGGCTTCCTTTACCAGCAGGTAGTAATACGATGACAAAATCTGCTTCGATTACTGATTGCATCTCTTCTTGCCCAATGTTTTTTAAATCTTCAATGGTCGATGCTCTTTTGTTTTTTGTCCAATCATATGTTTGAACATAGCCCTTTTTTGTTAACTGTTCACTAACAAATCGCACTGCTTCTGCATTTTGAAAGCTTGATGCTACATAAAATTTTTTCATGATGAACTCCGATATTTTCTGAAATAATGGCAAGTAACATAAGTGTGATTATTAAGGAGTTATAAACGTTGATTTCCGTTACGGTGACTCGCTTTCCGCGGGCACAGCTTCTACTAATTTATTTCAGCTACTGCCGAAATATTTGGTTTTTCATCTCGTGCTGATCCACTGGAGCCGACTCACCTTCGCTCTAATCAACTTACATTGTCTTATTATAAATATACTACTATACAATTACTGTTTATTACCCCCTAATATTTGTGAAATCAACAGATGTGATAAAATTTATTCTTGCCTCACATTTAAATCTTCTCTTCTTCCTCTCCTTGAACTGTAATCCAAGCTCATCCTTTTTTTCTAAAGAGATGTCATAATTACTTAGATGGATGTCTTACAATGAAATTTTAACGAATGTACCATTTGAAACAAAAAGCAGAAAGATATCAATAGATAAATTTCTCAACTAAGAGATAGCATAAACTGATAGCTATTTAGAAATAATAGGAGGGAGACTAAGTAAAGAGGTGACAATAATGGAAAATCAAATGCCACGTGAAGAGGGTATTGATCATAGTATTAGCCTGTTAAAAGAAGGATATAAATTTATTGTAAATAGACAGAGGAAATTACATGCAAATGTTTTTGAGACGCGAATTTTAGGAAAGAAAGCAATTTGTATGATTGGTGAAGACGCGGCAAAACTTTTCTATGATACTGATAAATTTCAACGTAATGGTGCGGCGCCGAACCGTATTGTCCAAACGCTTTTTGGTGAAAATAGTGTCCAAACATTAGATGGATCTGCTCATCGTCATCGAAAAGAAATGTTAATGTCCGTCATGACAAAAGAGGAAGTTGCCCGCATGGTAGACATCGTCAAAATAAAATGGGAGCAAGCAATTGATCAATGGAGTCAAAAGGATCAAATTGTATTTTACGATGAAATGAAGGAACTATTATGTAAAGCGGCATTTCAATGGATTGGTAATCCGCTTCATGAACAGGATACCAAAAAACTGACAGAAGAATTAGCCTCAATGTTTGAAACACCTGCAATATTTGGTATCTCTCATTGGATTGGGAGAAGTCACAGAAATCAAGTGGAAAAAACGATGAAACAGCTTGTTCGAGATATAAGGGACGAAAAAATAAAGTTTCCAAAAGATTCGGTACTGCAGCAATTTGCATTTTATAAAGATTCAGATGACTATTTATTAGATGAAGAGACAGTCGCTGTTGAGATCATTAATTTAATTCGCCCAATTGTGGCCATAGCCATTTTCGCTAACTTTACATTACTCGCTCTGAAGCAATTTCCGAAAGAAAAGGAGAAATTAAAGAACTTTCGCGATTATCCTCAAATGTTTGTGCAGGAAGTGAGACGCTTTTATCCTTTCTTTCCATTTGTCGTGGCGACTGTAAAAAAAGATTTTACATGGAATGGCTATGCGTTTAATGAAGGGACGATGACATTACTCGATTTATATGGGACGAATCATGATCCAGTCATATGGGAAAAGCCTGATTCTTTTTATCCTGAACGTTTTGCAAGCTGGCAAGGAAGTCCATTTAGTTTTATTCCACAAGGTGGAGGGGACTATTTCTTAGGACATCGCTGCGCGGGTGAACAAATGACCATTGAAATGATGAAGGTGATTTTAGATTACTTAGTTAATAAAATACAATATGATATCCCTGAACAAGATTTAAGTTTTGACTTAGACGAGATCCCAAGCATACCGAAAAGTAAAATTATAGTAAAAAATGTGAGAAGGGTAACGGAGAGTTTACAGTAAAATAAAAAATGGAAAGAGCTTAAACTTTATTAAAGAAGTTTAGGCTCTTTAGACTTTTCAAGCGCTGCTAAAAGAAGAGGATGCATGTTTACTCTTACACTCGCCCAACCTCAAGGACATTTACTTGTTGTAAAGCACTCGTTAAACGTTCAGTAATTTCAGGGTCTATCACGTACGAATGATTAACAACCGTAACCAGTTTATCGATCACATAAACCGGATTCGTTACATGTGTTGCACCTAAAATCGAGACGATTGGTTTTAAAGCATATTCTAATGACAATAAATGAGCCATTGAACCACCAATCGCAATTGGAATGACAGATTTATTCACAAGTCCCTTTTGTGGTAATATGTCTAAAAATGTTTTTAATATGCCTGAATAAGCCCCTTTAAATACAGGGGTTAAAAGTATCACAACATCTGCTGCATTAACTTTTTTTACATTTTCTACGATGATGGGATCTTCAAAGTTTGCTGTAATTAAGGCTTCTGCGGGTAGTTGATGGACTAGAATTTTATCAATTGTCATATTAGTATTTGATAAAAGTTTTTCTACTTCCTGTTCAATACCAGTGAGTCTAGAATAAATACTATACCCACCATTAATAAGTACTGCTTTCATAGGATCACCTGCTCGTTATATTTGTTCCCTATAAAAATAGGGACTATCTTTTTTAATTCTTTGCTACACCGGTACGACTATAAGCGGTGACTTTTTTCTCAATTAAATGTGCCATAACTTCGATCAATATCGAAACACCCCAATAAATAATGCCGACTGCGATAAAGGCCTCTAAAAACTTTAAATTGCTAGAAGCTATAATGTTGGCTACTCCCGTTAACTCTTTAACTGATACGAGAAAAGCGATGGATGTTGCATGTAAAAATCCAATTAAGATGTTAGTAAAGTTTGGAATGGATGCTGCAAAAGCTTGAGGCAATACTATACGCTTTAGCATTTCAAAGGTTGTCATGCCAATAGAATAAGCCGCATCAATTTGACCTTTTGATACACTCAAAATACCTGAACGAATAATTTCGGATAAAAAGGCTCCAGCATTTAACATTAATGCGATGATCACGAAAATAGCAATCGGAACAAAGTTAATGGAGATTCCAAATACTGATTCGAAAAGTACAGGTAAGCCAAAATAAATAATAAAAATATGCATGATGACAGGTGTGCCTCTATAAAACGAAACATAAAAGTTTGCTAGGGGTGTAATCACCTTGTAGTTATTTAAACGGATATATGCCACTACTATGCCAATGATGAGACCAAGGATGATCGGTGTAAAGGCGATCAACAATGTCAACGGCAAGGCTTTTATGATTTCAGTCAATGCCGTCCAAATAAATGGGATATCTAGCTGCATGATGATTGATCCTCCTTTACAATGCTGGTTCCTCTTTTAAAATATAACGATTCAAGTATTTTTCAATCCACTTAAAGGCACGTTCAAATAGAAGAACAATGACATAATAAATAATGGCCAGAGCGATATAAATTTCTATTGCATGTGTTGTTGCTGCAATAAGTGTTTCACCGCGACCCATTATGTCCATTACGCCAATTGAAAAGGCCAGGGAAGTGTCTTTTAATGAACTGATAGAAGCGTTCGCGATATTTGGAAAGGCAACACGAAATGCTTGTGGAAATACAATTCGATAAAAGTTTTGCCAAGCAGTTAACCCGATAGAATAGGCAGCTTCTGTTTGCCCATAATCAATCGATTTAATAGATGCTCGGAAAATTTCTGCAAAAGCAGCTGCATTACTCAATGTGTAGGTAATAATGACGAAGTAGAATGGATCCATACGGGTAATATTTACACCGAATAACGCAACTACCACGGGTAATCCATAAAACACTAGAAACAACTGAATTAAAATGGGTGTTCCGCGAATAAAGGAAATATAAACTGTCACAATTTCCTTTAAAATAGGGATATTGTAAAGCTTTGGCACCGCAATGAG
>DEQI01000045.1:1323-6339 GCA_002360295.1 Planococcaceae bacterium UBA3370 | reverse complement strand
GTAGGTATGTTTATCGGGTTAATATTATTCTGGTTCACAGCAAAGAAAAACTTAGGACTAGCTGGTGCTGCACCAACTAATCCGATGAATGCAGAAGAAAAAAGAAAAGCAATACGCAATTTTACAATTGGTACAGTTGTTATTGTAATTGCTGGATATATTGCTTATGCAACAGGTAATTTAACGATTGAAACATTTAGTTTGTTAATTACTGCACTCGGTATTTTATTACCGACATTATTCTTTATATTTATGTATAGAAGTCCAAAAACAACAAGTGATGAAAAGTCACGTTTATTAGCCTATGTGCCACTGTTTATTGCAGCGGTTATGTTCTGGGCAATTCAAGAACAAGGCGCAACAATTTTAGCGACTTATGCTGATACGCGTACGGATTTAATGGTAGGTAACTTTAAAATTTCACCAGCATGGTTCCAATCATTAAACCCTCTATTCATTATTATTTTAGCGCCAGTATTTGCTTGGCTTTGGGTGAAGTTAGGTGACAGAGGACCATCAACACCTAAAAAATTCGCCTTTTCATTATTCTTTGCAGGGTCTTCATTCTTCGTCATGATTATTCCTGCTGTTTTATCTGGTGGCGAAACTTTAGTTAGTCCATGGTGGTTAGTGCTATCGTTTTTACTTGTTGTAATTGGAGAATTATTATTATCTCCAGTTGGTTTATCAGCAACTACAAAATTAGCACCAGCAGCCTTCGCGGCACAAACAATGTCTTTATGGTTCTTAACTAGTGCAGCAGCTCAAGCGATTAACGCGCAGCTAGTTCGTGTATATGCAGTAGTTAGTGAAACAACATACTTTGGCGTGTTAGGTGGAATAGCTGTTGTCCTTGGCTTGATTTTATTGGTAACTGCACCGATTATTACGAAAGCGATGCGCGGTGTGAAATAATGAAGGCTGGGATATAAGTGTAGTTTTCTATGTCTATATAATTAGATGCTCACTTAAATGAAGTCGAGGTAGTTGGTAGTTATGGCTTTTGCTACGGAATCAATTATCTTTACGCAAAAAACACCATTTTTCTCATGGGGGAAAATGGTGTTTTTTTATTTTTGTCACAGCTTTTTAATCTTAATATCTGATTATTAAATTATTGGGGTGTAGTATATAATGGAAATATAAGTTTTTTGAGTTTGGACGGTGTCTAGCTCCATCGCCTGCCCTTTGAATTTCTTCTAGAACTTGTCGGGGCTAAACAGGGCGCTTCCGTTCCGCATTTCTTATGACCACAGCACTGCATTAGCAGGCTAACTAAAAGGAGGCTGTGAAATATGTTAGAATTAGTTGAAGTAAAAGAAATGCAATCATTAGATGAGTTGGAACAAGTAAGACAATTAGAGCAAGAAATATGGACAACATCCGATACACCTATACACCAGCTTGTAGGCTTTATAAAAAATGGAGGCTTTGTTTTAGGGGCATATTTGGAAAATAAATTAATCGGTTTTAATTATAGTTATAGTGGTTTAGTGAAGGGTGATCATTATTTATATTCGCATTTATGCGGCATAAAAAGAGAGTTTCGAGAACTAGGGGTAGGCGAATTGCTAAAGCTTTACCAAAAAGAACGAGCACTTGCCTATGGTCACTCCAAATGTAAATGGATATTTGACCCGCTCGAAACACGTAATGGATATGTGAACTTTACGAAACTACGAGGTTACGCAACAACTTATGACAAGAATGTTTATGGACAATTAACTGATGATTTTAATAAATTACTGCCTTCAGATCGTATTCTTGTAGAATGGCAGTTGGAAGATGACGATGCACTTCGTTGGTATGCCAAAATAGAGGAACTGCTAGAGGATGCAGAGGAAATAGTACCATGGACTTTTAGTTTAGTAGGGTTACCAATGCTTGATCAACAAAATGATTTTGACCCTGCTTTATCATTGATTCGTGATGCTTATTTATTACCAGTACCACAATATTTCCAAAAAATTAAAATAGAAAGTCCAGCGCTTGCAGAAGACTGGCGCTATAAAACACGAACAATACTTGAATCGATGTTTAATCAAGGCTACGCTATTATTTACTTGCTAAAAGGTCAAGGGCAAGAAGCGGTTCATTATTATTTATTAGTAAAAAGATCATTGTTTGCTTTATAAAGGAGAGAGTATGAAGTTAACAGAAGTAATAATATATACGATGAAAATGCGTATGAAAACCCCGTTTTCGACGAGTTTTGGGACGATGCAAAATAAAACCTTCTTATTAATAGAAGTAAAAGATCAAAATGGATTGACTGGCTGGGGAGAAGGAGTTGCATTTGATACACCTTGGTATACAGAAGAAACTGTACAAACGATGAAGCATATGTTAGAAGATTACCTCATACCATTGTTGTTAAATAAGGAAATCACTCATCCTGATGAAGTAAGTGCCCTATTTGCTCCAATTCGTCGTAATGCAATGGCGAAAGCTTCGATTGAAGGGGCAGTTTGGGATCTTTACGCTAAACAAAATCATATGTCTCTTTCTCGTGCTATAGGCGGTGTACAAGAAAAGATTGAAGTGGGTATTAGCATCGGATTGCAAAAGACAACAGAAGAGCTTTTAGCTGTGATTAAGAGGTCTTTACAAGAAGGTTATAAACGTATTAAAGTAAAAATTAAACCGGGTAACGATATTGAATTAATACGTGCGATTCGTACTCAATTTCCTCATGTTCCGCTAATGGCTGATGCTAATTCTGCTTATACATTAGACGATTTAGAAACTTTAAAAGCGCTAGATGCCTTTCATTTAATGATGATTGAGCAGCCACTTGCGCATGATGATATTGTCGATCATGCTCGATTACAAAAAGAATTAAAAACGCCCATTTGTTTAGATGAGAGTATTGCTTCTTTTGAGGATGCGAGACGCGCTATAGAACTAGGTAGCTGTGGCGTTATAAATGTAAAAATTGGCCGGGTAGGTGGCATTACCGAAGCGAAAAAAATTCATGATTACTGCGCGTTGAAAAAAATACCCGTATGGTGTGGTGGAATGCTGGAGGCAGGTATTGGCCGAGCGCATAATATCGCTTTGACATCGCTCTCTAATTTTATTTTACCGGGAGATACGTCAGCATCCAGTCGCTATTGGGAAGAGGATATTATTACTCCTGAGGTGATAGTGGAGAACGGCTATATTACTGTACCAACATCACCGGGGATTGGTTACTCAGTCAACCGTAATAAGCTAGAGAAATATTGCATGGAGAAGAGAGTATATAGATAACTAGTCTTTTAAACTTATAGTCAGTTAGAAAACGAAGGATTGTTTTCTAATTGGCTTTTTACATGGAGCTTACATAAAAAGTAATGTTGAAAAGCACTAAAATACTTGATAATACGCATTTTTTAATAATTTAAGTTCGATTGGATTATCACGCTCAAGCATTGTTTGATTTTCAATATATACCTCGCTATAATGATAAACAGAGAGAATGTGATAATCATTTTCAATGAGAATGATGAAAATACAGAAGAAAAACGGAGAATGAGATGAAACTATGGTATTTAGTTGTCGCCACTGTCATAATGTCATGCATTTCCTTATTTCTTGGTGCTACAGACATAACGCCAATGGACTTGCTTGATTTTAATTCAGAGGAGACAGAAATTTTCTTAATTAGCCGTATCCCTCGATTAATTGCAATTATTTTAGCTGGGGTCGGCATGAGTATTGCAGGTTTAATCATGCAAAGCTTAAGTAGAAATAAATTCGTATCACCGACAACAGCAGGTACATTAGATGCTGCTAAATTAGGTGTTCTAATTGCGATGATTTTTACGGCAGCTACACAAACACATAAAATTATTTTTGCATTTGCGTTTGCCTTTCTGGGAACCCTGTTTTTCATGAGGCTTTTAGACCGAATTAAATTTAAAGATGCCATTTTTATTCCGCTTGTCGGAATCATGTTCGGTAATATTTTATCTTCCATTACAACGTTTTTTGCCTATAAGGCAGATATATTACAAAACGTCTCTGCTTTTATGATGGGAAGCTTTACACTAATTATAAAAGGGAATTATGAACTACTCTATATTAGTATTCCAGTTTTAATTATTACGTATCTTTATGCAAACCGTTTTACAGTTGCAGGGATGGGTGAAGATTTCGCGAAGAACTTAGGTGTAAAATATAAATTTGTTGTCAATTTAGGGCTCATCCTTGTTGCACTTATTTCGACAACAGTTATTTTAACAGTCGGTGCCATTCCGTTTTTAGGGTTAATTGTACCGAACCTTGTTTCCATTTATAAAGGAGACAATTTGTCTAAAACACTACCACATACAGCCCTGCTAGGTGCTTTGTTCTTGCTTGCATGCGATATTATCGGTCGTCTAATTATTTATCCATACGAGATTCCAATCAATTTAACGGTAGGAGTAATCGGCGGCGTAATTTTCCTAATCATGTTGTTTAGGGGGCGAGCATATGCGAAATAATGTACTTAAATTAGGGATTTTAGCGATACTTGCTATTATTTGTATTGCGTTATATGGTCTATATGATATTAAAGGGAGCTTCGATTATGCGTTTCCACGTCGAATGATTCGCGTTTTAGCTATGATTGTAACGGGTGTCGCGATTGCATATTCAACAGTTGTCTTTCAAACGATTACACATAACCGTATTTTAACCCCTTCTGTAATGGGGCTTGATTCGATGTATATGGTTGTGCAAACACTGATTTATTTCTTCCTAGGATCTTCATCGATTTTAGTATTGAATAAATATCTTAACTTCGGTATTTCCGTTATAGCTATGGTCGTTTTTGCTATAATTTTATACCGCTTCCTATTTAGGGCAGACAAGCATCCGATTTACTTTTTATTATTAGTCGGGATGATACTAGGTACATTGCTAGGTAGTATAACGACATTTATGCAAGTGATTATCGATCCGAACGAATATACAGCCTTGCAAAATAAAATGTTTGCAAGTTTTAACAACGTAAATGGTGATTTAGTATGGGTAGCTGCAGCGATACTA
>DEQI01000045.1:0-1244 GCA_002360295.1 Planococcaceae bacterium UBA3370 | reverse complement strand
ATGAACTTAGGTGTAAACTATGACCGTATTGTGATGAACGTATTAATTTTATCCTCTATTTTAATAGCGACTTCAACAGCGTTAGTTGGACCGATTATGTTTTTCGGCTTAATTGTCGCGAATCTATCATATCAATTTTTTGCTACATATAAGCATACAGTGCTTATTGCAGGGGCAAGTTTAATTAGTATTGTCGCATTAATCGGTGGTCAGTTTATTGTAGAACATATATTTGAGTTTAGTACGACGCTAAGTGTTATTATTAACTTTATAGGTGGCGTGTACTTTATTTACTTATTACTGAAAGAGAGTAGGGCGGCAGGATGATTCAAGTAAAAAGTTTAAGTAAATACTTTGGTAAAAAAGCGGTAGTAGAAGATGTGAGTGTAACCATTGAGCCAGGGAAAATTACTTCTTTTATAGGTCCTAATGGTGCAGGTAAATCAACACTATTATCAATGGTTAGTCGCTTATTGAATGCAGATACAGGTGAAGTATTATTGGATTCAAGCGATGTTCGCCAATGGAAATCCGAAGAGTTTGCAAAGCGCGTATCTATTTTAAAACAATCAAACTTTATGAATGTGCGTTTAACGGTTCGTGAACTCGTGTCTTTCGGTCGTTTCCCGTACTCGCGTGGTCGCTTAACTTCAGAAGACATTATTCAAGTAAATCAAGCACTAGAATATATGAATTTACTTGAGATGGAAGATAAGTTTTTAGACGAACTATCTGGAGGGCAACGTCAACGAGCATTTATTGCAATGGTTATTGCACAAGATACTGATTATGTATTATTAGATGAGCCTTTGAATAACTTAGATATGAAGCACTCTGTACAAATTATGAAGATTTTACGCAAACTTGTAGATGAGCTAGGTAAAACGGTGGTTATTGTACTACACGATATTAACTTTGCTTCTGTCTATTCTGATCGCATCGTAGCTTTAAAAAATGGTCGCGTAGTAAAAGATGGTCCAACAGATGAAATTATTAACTCAGATGCTCTCAAAGAAATTTATGATATGAATATTCCTGTTCAAGAGCAGGATGGATGTCGCATTTGCGTATACTTTAATTCTCACTCTTAATTGTAATTGAGAATCACTTATTAAAAATGTAGAAAAATAGTTTATTTAGATAACAAAAATGTGATGTAAAAACCTTTATAAATGTTTATTTATAAAGGTTTTTTTACTTGTGAAAATGAATGTTAGTTTATTTAAATAAAATATGGAAAATGA
>DEQI01000126.1 GCA_002360295.1 Planococcaceae bacterium UBA3370 | reverse complement strand
CTGTAGAAATTTCAAAAGTAACTTCAGCATTTAATGCATATGTTACAGATTTAGAAAAACAAATACAGCAAAAAAACAATACGATTGCTTCACTTAACGAAAAAATTAGAGAGTTAGAGCAACAAACCTCTGCAAAACCTAGTAACCCTGCATTATCAAAAACGATAAATGGCGTGACAATTCAAATCGATCAAGTTGTCCAAGATGCAGACTCTTTAAAGATTTATATTACGTACATTAATCATTCTAAAGAAGAAGCAATGACGGGCGATAGTTTAAGTAAGATTGTAGCAAACGCTAAACAGTTTAGTTATAACAGTGACTTCAATTTTGATCGTTGGTATGACAAAGACGTGCCGCACGCAGACGACTTTATAGAAGATGGCGTATCTGAAAAGTCAGTTCTCTTCTTCTCACCTACTAGTGCAGCCAAAATTAATATTGTACTCAATGCAAATTTTGAACAATATCGTTTCAGTGATGTGATGATTCAAAAGTAATTAATAAGGACATGACCAATTTTATCAACGAATAGGCCATGTCCTTTCTTAACTTACTTAGGTTTAGACAGGAAAATTTGTTTCATTTTCTAGTCCCTTAAGAAGCCCTTTATAAAAGAAGAATAGCACTGTTTCTTATCTAGATTTAGATGCTAAATAACAGAAATTACCAAGTTATGTAAAGGCATGTTTATTGATTGAGATAACAATCCCCTTCTTTAATTGCATCAACCAAAGACAATTGAGTAACAGAGATATTTCTATCTTCATCAACCATCTAAAGATTGTTGATAATAATCAGCAAATTGTTGAAGGCGCTTCATTGTTCCATTAACTGTTGCAGGATTTGTAAATAGCATTGTCTGAGGTTGTTGTATAATACATATATACTGCAAGAAAGCTTTATCAATTTTTATAATAGGTACTGATACTGAAAGATTGAAAATGAACGTTCAATCGTATCTATATTCGAATAATGTGCATGTAAACATCCTAATCTTTTTTTCAATTAAATTCCTCCTACTTATGTATCTGATGATTAGTAACAAATAAAACGGTGTCAAGAGGAATAATTATCCAACAACAAACCTTTTGAAGGATATTACTATGATAAAATATAAGAGGAAGGTGGTTAAAAATGAATGGTTTTGAAGTTTTTGTTTATATAGCGTTAGGAGTAACAGTGCTTTTGGTTGTCGCATCAATACTTTTGAAAAAAATAATTCCAGAGAAGAAAAATAAATACCTAAGTATTGGTTTTTGTGGGCTACTAATATTAAGTGTAGGCATTGTGATTAGTAGCTTTTTTATAGGTGGTTGGATTGGTATAGGGTATGGTTTATTTGGAACCTCTATTTTCCTAGGGACTATAATGGGTGTTATTACAAATAGTGTATTAAGTAACTTTTTTAGTAAACCGGATTAATTGGGTGGCATTTCGCTACCCTTTTCAATTTCTGCCCAATAACACTCATTCGATTTTTTACACGCTAAAATAAGCGTTTGCTTTACTCCTTTTTCAATTGCTACGTGCTAAATGAGTTATATACCATGTAGTGCATTTATCAAATCCTATTTCTAATAAGCTCTTTTATTCATTAAATAACCGAGACAATAAAGTATAGGATGGATTTACTTCCCAAGTTTCATAGGGTACAAAGTTTTTGGAATTCAAGGCATCCAGTGTCCGCGATTTTTGTTGTGGAAGGGTTATATATTGTTCGATATTAGATTCCTTCAATGCAATATATTTTGCGTCTAAAATTTCTTCTTGCTGAATTTTTATTTCTCCACTTATTATGTCTGCCTTAAAAACAACAGATAAAACCTGTTTCGTTGCATTATAGTAGATCCCTGTTATCCCAACAGGTCGGATGACAATTCCCGTCTCCTCAAAAAATTCTCTACAAACTGCCCTATCTAATGGTTCCCCAACTTCCACATTTCCTCCTGGCATCTCCCAAGTATTTGGACGCCGGTGAGTCCTAAGTAATAAAACCTCATTTTTTTCGTTCATTACTAAGGCAGATACTGAAATAGTTTGTTTCGGTAGTTCATATACCATCTTCGCTCACCTCATAGTAAAATTCTCTAGATTTTCGATAAATCCTTTTATTATAGCTTTTTTACGCAGGAAATTTATTCCACAACATGAATTGCTATGATATTATTTGTAATAATTGGTATAACGATCAAGAAAGGATTGTCTACATGTTTATTCTTATTTTAGTATTACTTTTAGTTTTCACTTGTTTCTCAATCGAAAAAGTTTTAAAGGACATTCGCGAGCAAAATAAAGGAATAATCGCACTATTAAAAGTGCATTGCCAGAAGAAAAAGGAATAAAGACCAACAGGATGGAGTGTGAATAGAGATGCGTGAAATAATTAATATTATAGCTTTAAAATACCCTGATATCCCCCATTATGAATGGCAAGGCGAATTAATCATACAAGAAGAAGAATATGTATTAGTACTCTGTAAGCCTGGCAGGAAATTGACGCACTACACAAAAGGAGCAACATTTTCAATCAATAATACATCCTTAGAATATTTCTCTTTAAAAGAATGGTTTACTGTGGCAATGGAAATTGAGCAAGGAAAGATTGTATCCTATTATTGTAACGTTGCTCAACCCTCTACTTTGGTTGATGATACTCTTTGTTTTGTCGATCTAGATTTAGATTTAGTCAAACAACAAAAGAAGGATTGGACTGTTGTTGATGAAGATGAGTTTGAAGTGAATAGTCTAAAATACAATTATTCTGCTGAATTAAAAGAAAAAGC
>DEQI01000188.1:19855-20343 GCA_002360295.1 Planococcaceae bacterium UBA3370 | reverse complement strand
CAAAACTAGGTTTAGCATTAGATTATTCACGCGAACGCTTTACACTTGATGAAGGTTTATCAGATGCGGTAAAAGAAGTTTTCATCAAATTGTATGAAAAAGGCTTAATTTACCGTGGTGAACGTATTATTAACTGGGACCCAGCAGCGAAAACGGCACTTTCAGATATTGAAGTTATTCATAAAGAAGTGGAAGGCGCATTTTATCATATGGAATACCCATTAGCAGATGGTTCAGGTAAGCTTCAAGTCGCTACGACACGTCCTGAAACAATGCTTGGTGACTCAGGTGTTGCTGTCCATCCAGAAGATGAACGTTACAAGCATTTGATTGGTAAAACAGTAATCCTGCCAATCGTTGGTCGTGAAATTCCGATTGTTGCAGATGACTACGTTGATATGGAATTTGGTACAGGTGTAGTGAAAATGACACCAGCTCACGATCCGAACGACTTTGAAGTAGGTAACCGTCATAACTTAGAGCGTATT
>DEQI01000188.1:15690-19793 GCA_002360295.1 Planococcaceae bacterium UBA3370 | reverse complement strand
AATATGGATCGTTTCGAATGCCGTAAACAAATCGTTAAAGATTTACAAGAGCAAGGCGTTTTAATTAAAATCGAGCCACATGTACACCAAGTAGGTCACTCTGAGCGTTCTGGTGCTGTTGTTGAGCCATACCTATCTTCACAATGGTTTGTAAAAATGGGTCCACTTGCAGAACAAGCGCTTGCTATGCAAGAACAAGAAAATGAAAAAGTACATTTCGTACCGAACCGTTTCGAAAACACATATAATCGCTGGATGGAAAACATTCATGACTGGTGTATATCTCGTCAATTATGGTGGGGTCACCAAATCCCAGCTTGGTACCATAATGAAACAGGCGAAGTATACGTTGGTAAAGAAGCGCCAGCAGATAAAGAAAACTGGACACAAGATGAAGATGTGTTAGATACATGGTTCTCTTCAGCTTTATGGCCGTTTTCAACAATGGGCTGGCCAGATGTAAGTAGCGAAGAATACAAACGTTATTACCCAACGAATACATTAGTAACAGGCTATGATATTATTTTCTTCTGGGTTTCACGTATGATCTTCCAAGGAAAAGAATTTACAGGTGAGCGTCCATTCAAAGATGTTCTAATTCACGGTTTAGTTCGTGATGCTGAAGGACGTAAAATGAGTAAATCACTTGGTAATGGTGTCGATCCTATGGAAGTGATCGAAAAATATGGTGCAGACTCTTTACGTTACTTCTTAGCGACAGGATCATCACCTGGTCAAGACTTACGCTATTCTACAGAAAAAGTAGAGTCAACTTGGAACTTTGCGAATAAAATTTGGAATGCCTCTCGTTTTGCGTTAATGAACATGGAAGGGTTAACATTTGATGAAATTGATTTATCAGGCAATTTATCTGTTGCAGATAAATGGATTCTTTCTCGTTTAAACGAAACAATCGAGCGTGTAACAACGCTTTCGGATAAATATGAGTTTGGTGAAGTAGGCCGTGAACTATATAACTTCATTTGGGATGACTTCTGTTCATGGTATATTGAAATGGCAAAATTACCATTATACGGTGAAGATGAGCAAGCGAAGAAAACAACACGCTCTGTTCTTGCCCATGTATTAGACCAAACAATGCGTTTATTACATCCGCTTATGCCATTTATTACAGAAGAAATTTGGCAGCACTTACCGCACGAAGGAGAGTCTATTACTGTAGCAGCATGGCCAACAGTGAATCCAAACTTTAACTTCGAGCAAGATGCACAAAGTATGAAACTTCTTATGGATATTATACGTTCGGTACGTAATATCCGTGCTGAGGTAAATACACCAATGAGTAAAAAGGTACCGCTTTATATTTCAGCTAAGGATGCTGCAACTGCAGCCATTTTAGAAGAAAATAAAGCATATATCGAAAAATTCTGTAACCCAGAAAGCTTACAAATTGGTGAAGGGATTGAGGCTCCAGGTCAAACAATGTCAGCTGTCGTATCAGGTGCTGAGCTGTTTTTACCGCTTGCAGGCTTAATCAATGTTGAAGAAGAAATTGCCCGTCTTGAAAAAGAGCTTGAAAAATGGGCTAAAGAAGTTAAACTAGTGTCAGGTAAGCTATCAAACGAAAAATTCGTTTCGAAAGCACCAGAAGCATTAGTAAATGCAGAACGTGAAAAATTAGTAGATTATCAAGAAAAATATGCTACTGTTGAAAAACGTTTAGCAGAATTAAAAACGATGTAATAGGCAGGGTTCTCTCAATTTGGGAGAGCCCTCTTTTTGAATGGAGTGGGGAGCATGTTTCAATCAATGGAAGAATGTACAAATTTTATTTTTGCTTTAAAGGCGAGCATGTATAAAGGGGAGCCTCTCGAATCAGCTAAAAAAATTTTACAAGCACTAGGGTATCCGGAACGCCAAACAAGGTTTATTCATTTTGCAGGGTCCAATGGCAAGGGTTCAACATTAAATGCTACAAGGGAAATTTTAATGGGACATGGACTCACGGTTGGGGCGTTTACATCACCCCATTTAGAGCGTGCCAATGAACGGATTTCGATTAATAAAACAGAAATAACAGATGAACAGTTTTTACGTTATGCAAATAATATCGCCCGAATTGTACAAGAGCAATTAGACGGCAAGTTCCCAAGTTTTTTTGAAATCGTTACATTGATTGCATTACAGCACTTTGCTCATGAAAAAGTAGATATTGCTTTATTGGAAACGGGGATTGGTGGTCGACTAGATTCGACAAATGTCATTACACCAGAAGTGAGTGTCATTACGACAATTTCTTTAGAGCATACCGACATGCTTGGGGAAACACATGCTGAAATTGCCTTTGAAAAGGCGGGTATTATTAAACCAGAGAAACCAGTTGTAGTAGGTGTGAAAAATAGGGATGCATTAAGAGTCATAAAGGAAGTGGCTCAAGATAAAAATTCACAGTTGTTTATTCTGAATGAAGAAATCGACGTGAATCCATTAGCAAATGGACTGTTTACTTATCATGATGGTGAATACTCTATGAAAAACTTGGTGCTTGCGATGGAAGGGACACATCAAATGGATAATGCAGCACTTGCTATAAAGGCAGCCTCTCTTGTTGTGGATCAATTAGATGAAAATAAAACGAGAAAAGCATTACAGCAAGCAAGATGGCAAGGACGATTTGAACGCTTTGGTGAACGAATTATTTTAGATGGTGCTCATAATTCAGAAGGGACAGCAGCCCTATTAACTACATTGCAGCAAGTGGAGCCACAAAAAGTATACACATTTGTCTATGCTGCTTTGCAAGATAAAGACCATGCAATAAGTATTAGCATGATGGACGAAATAGCAAACAAGATGATATTTACCGAAATAACGATGCCACGTGCAGCAAAGGCAGAGCATTTATTTAGCCAAAGTAAGCATCCCAATAAATACATTTTTAAAAACTGGCAAGCATTCTTAGATAATATGCACGATTCTTTACAAGCAGATGAATTGTTAATCATTACGGGTTCACTTTATTTCATAGGGGAAGTACGTACATATTTACAAAATAGAGGTGTAAAATGATTCCGAAATTTGATGATTACAAGCAACGATGGCAGTTACAAAGTGAAAACAAGATTGTCCCTGGATTAACACGGATGGAGCGGGCGTTAAAAATGCTCAATCATCCAGAGCGGCAATTGCAAGTAGTGCATGTAGCCGGTACGAATGGGAAAGGCTCTACGATTACTTTTTTAGAACAAATGGCGTTAGCGCATGGTCTATCTGTAGGGAAATTTATGTCACCCTGCATTATTGATGTGCATGATCAAATACAAGTAAACGGACAGCCGATTACAGCAAACCAGATGGACCTTGTATTCAAACAAATGGTAGAGGCTGGATTTAGCGGTTTATTGACTGATTTTGAGCTATTAACGTGTGCGGCGCTGTTGCATTTCAAGCAAACTGGAGTAGACCTCGTATTACTTGAAGCAGGTATGGGAGGGCGTGAAGACAGTACAAATGTAGTCACACCTATTGTCTCCATTATTCCGAGTATTGCACTTGAGCATACCAATTTTTTAGGGGATACATTAACAAGTATTGCTACGCATAAGGCAGGCATCATCAAAAATGGCCGGCCTGTAGTCACTGGCTTTTTACCAGAGGAAGCCTGTGTCGTAGTAAAGCAAGAGGCGCTGACTAAAAATGCTCCACTCTATATGCTTGGCGAAGCATTTACAGTAGACGAAAAAGAGAATGAAACCATTTATCGAAATGAAAAAATGAAAATGGAAATAGATGGTTTACGTCGGCGGTTACTAGGTCCTCATCAAGGGCAAAACATGGCACTTGCGATTACGGCTTTCTATGAAGTAGCAAAAACATTACGAATAAAAGTAAAACCAGATGCTATTCGATTGAGTGTAGGTCGTGCGAAAGTGCCAGGCCGATTTGAAGAAATACATCAGCATTTATATTTCGATGGTGCTCATAATCCGGCAAGTGCAGAAATGCTTATTCAAACCATTCAAAATAAATTCCCGAACGAAAAAGTTGAATTTATAGTTGGGATGTTAGCTGATAAAGATGTAAGTAGCGTATTAAAAATATTATCGACAGTTGCTAAAAAGTTTACGTTTGTAGATTTTGAT
>DEQI01000188.1:3555-15557 GCA_002360295.1 Planococcaceae bacterium UBA3370 | reverse complement strand
TGAGTGATATTAGAAAGTCGATACAACTTTAGTATAGATTTCCTCCCCGTGTAGTGACAGATACTATTCCACTTGATATGATATTTGAAATATAAGTAATTTGTATCATGCAGGGGGGGATTAGGTGCTTATGATCGATAAGTATAAATGGGCACTATTGAGTATGTTTTTTAGTGGTATTTTACTAGCATTTTTTATAGTAGAAAAATTTACAGTACATGTCCCTATACAACCTATAGTATTTATTTCATTCTGTTTTTCAGCTATTATAATAGCTCTATGGCCAATTTCAATTGGGAAGCGTAAATATTTAATTATTCAGTGGTTAACCGTTCCTATCATGCTCCGTTATGGTATTTTATACGAACTTTTAATCTATCAAATCGCTATAATCCCTTATTTATGGCGTAATAATTCAAAGAATACCCAGATAAGATCTCTCCCAATTTACTCCTTTATGTTTTTCTTTTTACCACTAATAGCCTATTTTATTTTGTATGTGGCTGGATTAAAAGTAGGGCAGTTATCATTTTATGAAATTGTCATTTATGCGACTTTATATCAACTGTTAACGACCATATTAAGCTACACTTCTTTTTATTGCTTATTCCGCTTTAATGGAATAAATTATGACTTCTATGTAAAAAAAGAATCATTAGTGATGGGTTTTACGATACCAGTAATCATAGCTTTATATTATTTAATTGATATAATGGGGCCGTTTGCAAGCCTTTCTATTTTGATGTTTTATTTGCTCTTATCGGTATTATTGAAATCACTAGCCTTGTCTTTGACTGTTAATGAGAATTTAAAGTTTGTCGTAAAAGTAAGTCAGAAATTATCCGTATGCAACACAAAGCAGCGGGCATTGACATTATTTATGGATTATTTAATGATGGTTGAGCATGTAGATGAAGCCTATTTAATTCATGAGAAGGATGGGCAATTTGATCTATTAAGTTCTCAAACTACTGAACAGCCTATTCGATATATACATGAACATACCAACTATGTAGCGGACGTTTATAAAAATGGGCATATTATTTATTTATCCACTTATCGTCAATGGGCATTGACGAAATGTCCATTTCTATTCCGAGGGATGGAATCGCTCGTATTTATTCCATTAAAACGAGATGAACGAGTTATAGCCGTGTTAATTGTTGCAAGCAAAAATCGTAGAGCTTTCGAGCCATATCAAATTAAATTGCTGGATTTATTAACAGCCAATTTAGCGATTTCTTTAGATCGTATTCGGTTTATAGACAATACGATATCTAAAAGCGAACGTTGCGCCTTAACCAATTTATATAATTATCGTTATTTTGATGATCAAATTAATGCAATGACACGCACTTTTGATAGTGGATCATTAACGAAATTGTCTTTAATCATGATTGATATCGATCATTTTAAAATGATTAATGATACGTATGGACATGAAAGTGGGAATGTTATTATAAAAGCATTCGCCAAGCAACTACAGTCGTTAGTAGATGAAACGATGGTGTTAGCACGCTATGGGGGAGAAGAATTTGTTATATTAATGCCGAATAAAGACAAAGAGGAGGCACTACTATTCGCTGAGAAAATTCGTCAAAAAACGGCGTTAACAGCATATAAAGTGGTGACAGAGTTAGATCAAAAAAGAGCGGATTTATCTATTTATATTACATTAAGTATCGGTGTATCATCTGTTCCTGATGACACCAAAAATATACAACGATTATTGGCGAATGCGGATCGAGCTCTTTATGTAGGGGCGAAGCGCAATGGACGCAATCGAGTCGCTGCATATGGTGAAGGAATTTAGCGAATTACCTTTTAAAATAGCAAAATATTTTTTTGGCGGGGCGACACAAGTCTCGTCTTTTTTTATGTTCATTTTGTTACGGTAATATAGAGGTGATAGGTATGCCAGTAAAACGTGTGAGAAAAAATGAATGGATTAACGCTGTCGTATACGGGAGTTTAACAGGACTAATTGGTGTCGCTTTGTTTGTATTAGTATTACAGTTAGCTAGTAAAGATCCAAATACTGATATTATTCCGGTGCAAACACAACAGGAGCAACAACAAGGAGATGGAGAAGCAATTGATGGAGTAGAGGCTAAATTTTTTGCAATCCAGCATGGTTTGTTTTCTAGTCTGGAAGCCGCAACTATTGCGATAAATGCTGATCCGACATTAAATAAAGCGGCGATTGTTGAAGTGGATGGACAATTTTACGTATGGTCATCACTAGCCATTGAAAAGAAGCTGCCAATTACACAGCCTACAGCATTTTTTAAGCCTATGACAATTGGAGCAGCATGTAGCGAAAAAACAATACAGAATATACCGTTATTATTGCAGGATGAAAAATATCTAAAAAATTTTTTTGAACAGGAGCAGAACAAAGAAGATGTTCCAGATGACTGGGGATCGCTACTTCAAGGTACGACAATGCTTTCAAACGATATAGATGTGATTCGTCTGCATCTTTTGGCGCATTATTATAGTGCAAACGATTGTTTGAAAATTTCATTTTGATCCTCTATTTTATACTCAAATTTCATATTTCGACTTTAGCCCAAAGTATTCAAAAGTTTAAATCTCCGCTATGATAGTGTACATAGGAGGAGATACTAGATGAAATTTGCAACACAAGAGAAATTCGTCTTAGCGTCAGCATCACCGAGACGGAAAGAACTATTTTCAATGCTTGGACTACCTTTTTCTATCGTAACAAGTAATGTAGAAGAAACGAGTGTTCAAGCGGATTCAGTGCGGGAATATGTACAAGGGGTAGCGCTTTTAAAAACACGTGCTGTTGCAGAAAAATGTAACGGAAGTACGGTCATTGGCGCTGATACGATTGTTACATTGAACAATCGTATACTACATAAGCCGAAAGATCGGGATGAAGCGATAGCTCACTTACAATTGTTATCGAATAATCGGCATGCTGTATTAACTGCTGTGGCGATCATTCAACCTGATGGTAGTGAGACAGTTTTTGTGGAAGAAACAACGGTACTCTTTAAACAACTATCCTTTCCTTTGATTGAAGCGTACGTTCAAACGGGAGATCCCTTTGATAAAGCGGGTGGCTACGGCATTCAAACGAGTGGTGCCTTGTTAGTTGACAGAATTGAAGGGGATTACAATAATGTTGTTGGTTTACCATTAGCCTCACTTTTTGAAAAACTTGTTGCAATGGATTTAATAAAATTGTAAAAGGATGTGGATAATGAAATGACAATGAACTTAATTCCAGAGTTGAAAATTCGGGATGTCCATGAAGCTGATCGACCACGGGAAAGGCTAATACGCCAGGGTTCACAAAGTTTGTCAAATCAAGAATTACTAGCTATTTTATTACGAACAGGAACAAAAGAAGAATCAGTACTTGCGTTATCTAACCGAGTACTGATGAATTTTGAAAAACTCCATGCATTAAAGCATGCTACGCTAGAAGAAATAACCTCCATTAAAGGAATAGGAGATGCAAAAGCCGTACAACTCCTCGCAGCTATCGAGCTTGGGAGACGCCTAGCCCAAAAAGAAATCGATTCTCGTTACACCATCCGTTCCCCGGAAGATGCTGCGGCATTCCTAATGCCAGAAATGTCCGCTTTGAATCAGGAACATTTCGTCGTTCTTTTTTTAAATGTCAAAAACCAAATTCTCCATAAACAAACCATTTTCATCGGCAGTTTAAATGCCTCAATCGTCCATCCACGTGAAATTTTCCGCGAAGCTGTAAAACGCTCTGCTGCTTCTATTATTTGCGCACATAATCACCCATCCGGTAATGCCTCTCCTAGTCCAGAAGATATCGAAGTAACTGAAAGATTACATGAAGCGGGATTAATTATCGGCATTGAGCTGTTAGATCATGTCATAATTGGCGATCACCAATTTATTAGTATGAAAGAAAAAGGGTATATGTGAACATACAGGATGAGCAGATATTCTCGCCGGAGCGAGGTAGTTCGCCACAGTGGCAATTTATCTACGCTAGCTTCATGACCAACAACCTGTTAACTACGGAATAGATGGAGGTTTTTTGGGTGAAATAAATTCGTCTATAAACTCCCCACAGATTACTATTTCTATAGTCAATGAAATTAAATACTCCGAGACATTGTTGGGCAACCACAATTTTAATTTCTACTTAAACTATTTATCCGTAGTTTAAGTTTTTTTATTAAAATTTTTTTATTAAAAACGAACCTTTCTCATACTATTTCGTCATAGTTTTGCAATGAAATTGTAATTTTGAAAGGCTATTTTTCGTTTGTTTCCAGAGAAAATAACTAATACAATAAGTAAGTGCGGAATAAATCGATATTTGTCATGTAGCACTATAAATTTTAACGCTAATCCGCTATAATAAATCGTATCGTTTTAGATAGCTTAATTTAAATGGCTTATAATAGAAAGGGAGTACACAAATTGTTTGGACTAGGAAATAAAGATGTCGGGATCGATCTTGGCACAGCAAATACACTTGTATTTATTAAAGGAAAGGGAATCGTATTACGTGAACCTTCAGTAGTAGCAAAAAACATTAAAACAGGAGATATCGTTGCTGTAGGGAATGACGCAAAAAATATGATTGGCCGTACACCTGGTTCAATTGTAGCTATTCGTCCGATGAAAGATGGCGTAATTGCTGATTTCGACATTACAACTGCGATGATTCAATATTACTTAAAAGAGGCACTTAAAAATTCAGGATCTAACTGGAAAAAACCAAATGTTATGATCTGTGTGCCATATGGTATAACTTCTGTAGAGCAACGTGCAGTTATTGATGCTTCACGTCAAGCTGGTGCAAAAGAGGCGTTTACTATTGAAGAACCTTTTGCTGCAGCGATTGGCGCAAATTTACCTGTATGGGATCCAACAGGTTCGATGGTAGTTGATATCGGTGGTGGAACAACGGAAGTAGCCGTTATTTCACTTGGTGGTATCGTAACAAGTGAATCAGTACGTGTGGGTGGAGATGCAATGGATCATGCGATTATATCGTACATCCGCAAAACATATAATTTAACAATCGGTGAGCGTACAGCTGAATCGATTAAAGTTGAAATTGGTGCGGCGCGAGCAGAAGGCAATAATGCGACTATGGATATTCGTGGTCGAGACCTTTTAACAGGCTTACCAAAAATAATTGAAATAACTGCGAAAGAAATTTCTGAATCTTTACGTGAATCAGTTTCTGCTATTATTGACGGAGTGAAGAAAACGTTAGAACAAACACCACCTGAATTATCTGCTGACGTTATGGAACGCGGTATTGTATTAACAGGCGGTGGTGCGTTATTACAAAATTTAGATAAAGTAATTAGTGATGAAACAAATATGCCTGTATTTATTGCTGAGAATCCGCTTGATTGTGTAGCAATCGGGACAGGTAAAGCATTAGATCATATCGATTTAATTCGTTCACAACAAATAAAAGGGTAAGGAGACGAAACAATGCCACATTTTTCAAATAAAAAATTAATAGTGCTGTTAGTGAGCCTAATTTTTCTTGTGGCATTGATTAGTTTCTCATTACGTGATCGTCATAATGCAACGCTACCCGAACAAATTATTAAAGATACGGTTGGCTTTGCACAATCAATTGTCGCGAAGCCAACAAACTACATAACAGGTATTTTTAGCAATATCGAAGCTCTGCTAAATACGTATGAAGAAAACAAGCGTTTAAAAATGCGCTTAGAGGATTTTGCTGCTCTTCAAGCAGAAGTGAATAGTTTGAAATCAGAAAACGAATCACTTCGCGAGCTGGTTGATAAAGGAGAAAGTTTGCGAGACTATAATCCTATTCATGCAACGGTCATTGCGAGAAACCCTGATCAATGGGAAGAAAAGATTATTTTAAATAAAGGCTCTGTTCATGGTGTTGAAAAAAATATGGCCGTGATGACAGCACGAGGCTTAATTGGTAAAATTATTTTAGTTACACCTTTTACTTCTGAAGTGGAACTTCTTTATACACAAAATGCTAATTACCGTGTATCAGCAATTATTCAAAATGAAAAAGAAGATATTTACGGATTAATTGAAGGGTATGACGAGGAGCGTAACGAATTAGTATTAAAACGTATTGATACGAGTTTAGAAATTAAAAAAGGCGAGCAAGTCGTAACTTCTGGGAAAGGTGGTATTTTCCCGAAAGGCATTTTAATTGGAGAAGTGACGGAAGTAACTACAGAAGATTTCGGTTTGACAAAAATGGCATATATTAAACCGTCAGCAGATTTTTCAATGCTGGAGGATGTAGTCATTGCTAAACGAAGTATTACTTCAATAGACGGTCTAGATGGTAATGGTACTAATCAAGACTTAACGAATAAAGTGAACGAAAGTGAGGAGGAGAAATAATGTTTATTCGCCTCCTCATTCCTGCAATTGCTGTATTATTATTTTTACTGGAGCCAGAATTTGCTTTGTTTTCTCCCATTATTTTAGATGGAGAAACGATCTACTTAGTGCCACGTTTTTTAATTTTATATTTAATTTTTATCTCGATTTATTATAATCGAAACAGAGCTGTCTTATATGGTTTGCTTTTTGGGCTCTTGTATGATGTGTTTTACATTGATATTATTGGATTATATTCAGTATTGTATCCTTTACTATGCTTTATCGCTGGTTGGAGTGTGAAATATATTCATCAACATCTGGTTATTACAACAATACTAGCTGTTATGCTTGTTGCATTTATGGAAGTCGTATTGTACCAATTTTTCTTTTTAATTAATTTCACCTCGATGCCATTTGATGCATTTTTATACAGCCGCTTAATCCCGACGATACTTGCGAATCTATTATTTTTACTAATGCTTGGCTGGGCATTTAAATATTTAATCAATGCACGTGTATTACAGCGTGCACGCAATATGTCTTAAATTAGTGGAGCGTGTGAGGTGTCACTTTATTTATGAAAAAACAGCTTGTCCACATCAAAGGGACAAAGGATGGTTTAGTACTAAAGCTAGACGATCAAGCCGCGTATGTTGATTTAGTAGAAGAGTTGAAACTTAAAGTTTCTGAAGGCGGAATAGAAGGAAAAGTAGATGTCCAATTGCACCTAGGCAATCGGTACTGTACGAACGAGCAAAAGAAAGAGCTGATACAAATTGTACAAGAGCTTGGAAAAATGCTCGTATCCAAAATACAAAGTGATGTATTAACCGTTGAAGAAAGCAATCAAAAAATATTACAAAAAAAATGTGATACGTATGTAGGAATTGTTCGCTCAGGGCAAATATTACGGGCTAGTGGTGATGTTATTGTGATAGGTGATGTCAATCCAAATGGCCGAATAGAAGCGGGCGGCAATATTTACGTACTAGGTAAACTTAAAGGGATAGCGCATGCAGGTGTTGAAGGAAATGCCTCGGCTGTCATTGCTGCTTCCCATTTTGAACCTACACATATTTTAATTGCAGATTGTGTTGAAACGATGTCAAACGAGCAGCAATTTGTACAAGCACATACAGATCAATTGTGCGCTTATATTGATGAACATGGAACGATTTCTTATGATCGTATACAAGAAGTAAGAAATATTCGTCCATCTTTTACAACGTTTAAAGGAGGAAGCTAATGTGGGTGAAGCAATTGTAATAACTTCAGGTAAAGGCGGGGTAGGAAAGACAACGACAACTGCCAATCTTGGAACTGCATTGGCTCTTCAAGGGAAAAAAGTATGTTTAGTAGATACAGATATTGGCCTTCGTAATTTAGATGTAGTGTTAGGGTTAGAAAATCGCATCATTTACGATTTAGTCGATGTAGTAGAAGGTCGCTGTAAAGTGCACCAAGCGCTTGTGAAAGATAAGCGTGTCGACGAAAAACTATTTTTATTGCCAGCTGCTCAAACGACAGATAAAAATGCTGTAAATCCTGAGCAGATGAAGAGTTTAATTGATGACTTAAAACGTGATTTTGATTATGTATTAATCGATTGTCCAGCAGGTATTGAACAAGGCTATCGCAATGCAGTTGCTGGTGCAGATCGTGCCATTGTTGTAACAACACCAGAAATTTCAGCAGTTCGTGATGCGGATCGTATTATTGGACTTTTAGAGCTAGAAGAGATCGAACCACCCAAATTAATTATTAACCGCATTCGTAAGCATTTAATGACAAGTGGCGACACAATGGATATTACGGAAGTGACTACTCATCTATCAATTGATTTACTAGGTATTGTTGTTGATAGTGAGGATGTTATTAGTTCTTCTAATAAAGGTGAGCCAATTGTAATGGATCCAAGTAATAAAGCTTCCTTAGGCTACCGAAATATTGCACGTCGAATTTTAGGCGAATCTGTTCCTCTTATTTCATTAGAGGACGAGCCTAAAGGTATGTTTGCAAAATTAAAATCGATTTTTGCCAAATAATTTTTAACCGCATTTGCTGAGGCAGTGCGGTTTTTTTTATTTTCAAACATATACTACTAAAAAAGATTGGATGGTGACTTGAAAAAGTGGCAATGGGCTGTAGCCTTTCTCATTTGTTTAATTGTTTGGAGTACAACACTCGCGCCAAGTACGAAAACAGCGAAATTAATTGAAAGAATTGTTTATAGTGAAGATGATTTAACTTTCATGCGTAATACATTAAGAAACGTCTTTGTATCGAAAGAAAGACAAATAGAAGTGACGGCTTATCCTGGTTCAGAAGAATTGCTAAGTTTTGTAGCCATCCAGCCATATGGAAAAGGCTATTCCTTAACTTTTGAACAAGCTATACGTATTTTTGCGCTTCAAAATGGTATCGTAGTATTTACAGGGCACACAAAGCAAACAGGTAAAACAATATCTATTTATTATGATGATGATACGACCGTAACATTCGGTTATGTAGACCATTTTTCGTTATTACCCTATACAGCAGTTAATATTGGGGAAGTGTTAGCAACGAAACAAGCAGGGGAGCTGTATATTGAAATCGAACAGCGTGGTGTGACGCTTAATTTAGAACAAACTCTTACTTGGCTAAAAGAGCATATATAAATGATCCGTATAACGATTCATCCGCTCTTATTAGTTGTGCTATTTAGCATGATTTTAACAGGGAATATTGCGCTGTATAGTGTTATTTTGTGTGCATTGTTACTACATGAGTTAGGTCATTTACTAGCAGCCCGTCTTGTGCGAGTCCAAGTAAAAAGCTGTGTTATTATGCCTTATGGTGGAGAAATCGAATTAGGCAAACAAGAAATAACATACGCACAACTACTTTTTATTGCATTAGGTGGGCCGCTTGTGACATTACTAGGTATGGTTAGTAGTATGTTTCTACCACCATTAATTGGCACTTTGTTTTATCAAGTACAATTTTATTTACTATGTATAAATTTATTACCGATATTACCACTGGATGGTGGTAAAATACTTTGTTATAGCTTATTAACATTTTTTCCGAAAACAAAAATATATGAACGATTTTTATCGCTATCACTTTGCTTATTGACAATACTAGTCATAGTAACATTACTAATGCTACCACAATCCATATTTGTAGCGATGTTTAGTCTTTTTTTATGGAGTAAAGTAATAGGCGAATGGAGATACCGAAAATACCGTTCAGCTTACGAGAAACTTGTATTGAACAGGTTGACTTAAATTCATCTGTGTGGTAGTATTTTAATGTTATTGTTTGTAGCACCCGCTACAACCGCACTGGTAAGGTTCACAAGTACTTGCGTTAGTCGTGAGTCACCTTAATAGTAACAGGCGAGTCTTAGTCTAAGAGGAGGTGCATTTTAAATGTACGCAATTATCGAAACTGGTGGTAAACAAATCAAAGTTGAAGCAGGTCAAGAAATCTACGTTGAAAAATTAGGCGTAGCTGCTGACGAAGTAGTAACTTTTGACAAAGTTTTATTCGTAGGTGGAGAAACAGTAAAAGTTGGTGCTCCAACTGTTGAAGGTGCAACTGTTACAGCTAAAGTTGTAAAAGAAGGTCGCGCTAAAAAAATTACTGTTTTCAAAATGAAAGCGAAGAAAAACTACCGTCGTAAACAAGGTCACCGTCAACCGTACACAAAATTAGTTGTTGAATCAATCAACGCTTAATTCGTGGAGGTCGATCAGATGATTACTGTTACGATTCATCATGATGAAAATAGACATGTATCTGCTTTCGAATTTTCAGGACATGCTGAGTACGATGAATCTGGGAAGGATTTAGTTTGTGCAGGTGCTTCTACAATTGCCATTGGTACTGTAAATGCGATTTATGCCTTATTAAATCTTGAACCAAAAATCGAACAGGCAGCAGAAGGTGGAGGCTACTTACGAGTAGATTTACCGACTGATCTAGACGAAGCAGTAGATTCTAAACTACAATTTGCTATCCAAGTAATGACTGCCCAAGTGTATTCTATGGTGCAAAATTACGGAGAGTATATCCAAATCAACTACAACCAAGTAGGAGGTGCAACGGAATGAAATTATTATTAGCATTAGACTTACAACTTTTCGCATCTAAAAAAGGAGTAGGTTCTACAAAGAACGGTCGTGACTCTGAGTCTAAACGCCTTGGAGCTAAACGTGCTGATGGTCAATTCGTAACTGGTGGTTCTATTCTTTACCGTCAACGCGGTACAAAAATTTACCCAGGTACAAACGTAGGCCGCGGTGGTGACGATACTCTATTCGCTAAAGTTGACGGCGTAGTTAAGTTCGAACGTATGGGCCGTGACAAGAAAAAAGTATCTGTATATCCTGTAGCTCAAGAAGCATAATGATTGCAAATAGAGAGGCTGTCCAGAAAGCGATTTTCTGGACAGCCTTTCTTCTTGATTTTACGTTTCCAATAAAATTAGTTTTATTGTTATACTTACGTTCAGTACCAGAAGTTAGGAATGATATTTTTGATAAAGTGTTTGTTTGATTGGAGTGGAGACAGCGTGACTCCTTGGGGATTAGCGTCACCAAGGAACGAAGGCTAAAACCATCACGTCATGTGATAACGCCTTCGTGACCAACATCGTGTTGGCCCGAGACCCTGGAGCGAGCTTAGCAGGGGAACAAAGGCTAAAAACATCACATCCTGTGATAACGCCTTTGTGACCAACGTCATGTTGGCCCAAGCGGCTCATCGGACGCCCCTAGGAAAGCACGCTGGCGCAACGGAAATCAATCCAATGTAAAAGTGAAGAGTGGTCTAAATGTAGTAATAACGAAAATAGCAATTCCTTTTTGAAGGAAAGAGAGCATCTGAAAATGTTTAATGAACGCTCTTATTTAATGGATAGTTGAAATTTTCCTAAAGTATTTTCATACAACATTCATAACCTGTTTTAAGAGAAAAAAGTTGGAATACTTGTTATACTAATGACGATAACTTTATTGGAGTGAGCGACAATGACTGTAAAACCGTTAACAATAAATGAAGTATTACGTTTTGCGAATCATGATTTTCTAAATCAATTACATTTAATTCAAATGAATTTAGATTTAGACCGTGTTCAAGAAGCAAAAACGATTATCCAAAATATTTCAGATCATTGTAAAATGCTTTCGAACATAAATAAAACTAAACTAACAAAAACAATTGAATGGCTACAAACATTTACGTGGCGATTTCCAGCTATTGAGCTTTCGTTAGAGAGTAAAGTTTTACAAGCAGTGAATATGGAGCTGGATGAGCAGATTGTACAATACTTGGAAAAGACAATTATTCATCTATATGACGAATTAGATCCGTTTACGGAGCAGAAATTACTTATTACAATTGAATCAAATGCGGATCAGTTCCAACTGACATTTCATTTAAAAGGAAGTTGGCAAACACCGCTATTATTAGAAAAAGAAATTAATCAATTGCAAATTAATATGATAGAAGCAACAAATGAATCGTTGTACTTTATATTAAGCGCAAGTCAGGAGTGAAAAAATGTTTGTCGATCACGTTAAAATATATGTAAAAGGTGGAGACGGCGGAGATGGTATGGTTGCCTTCCGTCGCGAAAAATATGTACC
>DEQI01000188.1:0-3341 GCA_002360295.1 Planococcaceae bacterium UBA3370 | reverse complement strand
GTAATAGCTGATTTAGTAGAACATGGACAAACAGCTATTATAGCGAAGGCAGGTCGAGGCGGACGTGGAAATTGCCGCTTTGCAACACCTGCAAATCCTGCACCAGAACTTGCTGAAAAAGGTGAGCCAGGACAGGAATTAGATGTTATATTAGAATTAAAAGTATTAGCAGATGTTGGGCTAGTTGGATTCCCTTCAGTTGGGAAATCAACATTGCTGTCTGTTGTATCAGCTGCAAAACCTAAAATTGGTGCTTACCATTTCACAACAATTGTACCGAATTTAGGGATGGTTGAAACGGAAGATGGACGTTCATTTGCGATGGCAGACTTGCCAGGCTTAATTGAAGGGGCACACCAAGGTGTAGGTCTTGGTATGCAATTTTTACGTCATATTGAGCGCACACGTGTAATCGTTCATGTAATTGATATGAGCGGTATGGAAGGTCGCGATCCATATGACGATTATGTCACGATTAATAATGAGTTAGAGCAATATAATTTACGCCTAACTGAACGCCCGCAAATTGTCGTGGCGAACAAAATGGATATGCCAGACGCAGAAGAGAACCTACAAGCATTTATTGAAAAAGTAGGAGATCAAGTAAAAGTATTTCCAATATCAGCTGTTTCACGTCAAGGGTTAAAGCCTTTACTATTTGAAATAGCAGATTTATTAGAAGTAACACCTGAATTCCAATTACACGAGATTGAAGAAGAGCAGTCTGATGCTACAGTTCTTTATAAACATGAGAAAAAAGGCGAGGACTTCGAAATTACACGTGATGACGATGGTGCTTTCGTGTTATCGGGCTATTCAATTGAACGATTATTCAAAATGACAGATTTCAGTCGCGAAGATGGTATACGTCGCTTTGCACGCCAATTACGTGCAATGGGTGTAGATGATGCACTACGTGAGCATGGCGCTACTAACGGGGATACTGTTCGTTTAATGGAATTTGAATTTGACTTTGTAGACTAACGTTTCGGGGGGAACAATATGAAAAACGTAGCCAATCAACGATATTATTTAGTACGTGAAGACGTCTTAACAGATGCGATGCATAAAACATTAGAAGCAAAGCAGCTACTACAGACAGGTGCTGTAGCTTCCATTTGGGATGCTGTTAAAGAGGTTGATTTATCACGGAGTGCCTTTTATAAATATCGAGATGCCGTTTTTCCTTTTCACTCGATTGTCCAAGAACGTATTTTAACGATGTTTTTACAAATACAAGATCGTAAAGGCACGCTTGCAAAATTATTAGAGACAATTACTGAAGCACATTGTAACGTATTAACGATCCATCAAACGATTCCTATTCAAGGTCGGGCAAATGTTACATTATCGCTAGATGTAACAAGTATGTCCATTGAATTAGATGAGCTTATTCATTTATTAAAGCGCCTTGATTTTGTAGAATCAGCCGAAGTAATTAGCTCAGGCGCTTTATAGATTTTGGTTGTCATACGATATAAATGAAGAAGGGGAGTGCATTTGTCGCTCCGCTTTCTTTTTTTACATAATAATTACTGAAAATTTCGAATCGTATAAAGGAGGAACTATAGATGACAACACAAACATGGGAAAAACGAATCGCTTTTTTAGGACCAGAAGCATCGTTTACATATTTAGCGGCAAAAGGATTATTCCCAAATGAGTGGTTAATGCCAAAAGCAACTATTCCAGAGTGTATTGAAGCAGTTGCAGAAGGGAAAGTAGATTTAGCGGTTGTTCCGTTAGAAAATGCGCTTGAAGGCTCAGTACCGCTTACAATTGACTATTTATTTCACGAGGCAGATTTATATGTGGTGGGAGAAATTACATCTAAAATTCAGCAACATTTAATGGTCCATAAAGCTCAAGCGGATCATTGGCAAAACATTACTGGCATTTATTCGCATCCACACGCATTAGCCCAATGTCATAAATACTTGTTCTATCGATTTAGCGGTGTTCCTCTCAATCAGTACTCATCCACTGCAGCTGCAGCAAAGCTAGTATCGGAATCACCTGATCAATGTATTGCGGCAATAGCGAATAGTTCAGCTGCGGAAAAATACGGATTAACGATTGTAGAAAAAAATATTCATGACTTCCACTTTAATCATACGCGTTTCTTTGTCCTATCAAGGGAGAATACACGTTTACCACAAGCGGAGAATGACACGAAAAAAACAACGTTTATGATAACATTGCCTACAGATATATCAGGGGCTTTACATCAAGTGCTATCTGTTTTTGCCTGGCGTAAACTAAATTTGAGTAAAATAGAGTCCCGTCCTTTAAAAACAGGACTGGGTGACTACTTCTTTATTATGGATGTTTTAGCTGACGAAGAGGAGCCTATGATGAAGGGAGCCGTGGAGGAATTAAAGGCACTCGGCTGTATAGTAAAATCACTCGGTACGTATTATACATATACGACGCCGGAATGAGGTGAGGGATTTGCGAATTGTACTATTTGATGGAGAATGCCATTTTTGTGATGCGAGTGTGCAGTTTATTATAAAACGAGATCCAACGGCACAATTTGCTTTTGCTTCTTTACAAAGTGATAAGGGAAAAGAGTTGCTTTCTCACTATAATGTTCCTGCCATTGATAGTTTTGTATTAATTGAAGAAGGACGTTGTTTTGTGAAATCGACAGCCGCTTTGCGAATAGCAAAACGGTTAAACGGTTTATGGCCACTAACCTATTGTTTTATGATTGTACCAGCTGCTATCCGTAATATTTTTTATGAATATATAGCAAGAAATCGCTATAAATGGTTCGGGAAAAAGGATGCGTGTGAACTTCCTTCTCCAGACATTCGGAAGCGATTCTTATAAGTTCTTTTTGAAAAGTTCTTAGACGAACAATAGTTTTAGTCTGAGAACTTTCATTGCATTAGTCCTCCATAATATATAATAAAAGCGATCGACTAAAATGTTAGATGATTTTAGCAGGTCGCTTTTGTTTTGTTATACTAGAAGAAAAAGATGGTGGATGAATGTTTAAAACTATTGGCGTTTTAGCACATGTAGATGCCGGAAAGACGACATTTTCAGAGCAGCTATTATATCATACAAATAGTATTAAAATGCGAGGGCGTGTAGATCATAAAGACGCTTATTTAGATAACCATGAGCTAGAACGTGCACGTGGCATTACTATATTTTCAGAGCAAGGTCGAATTTATTACAATGGGGATACATATACGCTTATTGACACACCTGGACATGTCGATTTTTCTCCTGAAATGGAGCGAGCAATTCGAGTAATGGATTATGCCATACTTATAATTAGTGCTGTTGATGGGATAGAAGGACATACTGAAACGGTGTGGCAGCTTCTT
>DEQI01000009.1 GCA_002360295.1 Planococcaceae bacterium UBA3370 | reverse complement strand
GCTCGAAACACAAGAATGACATATCGTTCCGTATTTTCAGTAAATAGTTGAACACATGCTGCAAATTCAATATGATCATGGAAAGCTATTTTAAAAATATGATGCTCGTGCTGGAGAACATAAGGCATTAAAATCGTCCAATTCGACCCAAAATAGGATGCTGCGTCCATACCTTGCTCCACACGCGTTTTAAATAAAATGGTTGCTTTTTCATTCACTTTTTCTACAAAAAAACGTTCCTCATACTGATGTAATATAACTACTGCATCAAATGGATTTAGATGAATTATTTTTTCTAAAATATTCGTTATTTGTAAGTTCGTCATATGTTGTGATAGTATCCTCCACTATTCTAGATGTCAGCGTAGTTATTCCTCCACTTTTACAACTCCTATGGCTTCTTGTAAAAATGCTTCTTGGCTATTAATTTGCTTTGTCCCTTTATAATCTTCCTTGTAATGGTACTTACCGTTTGCATCTTGGATACGCGCCTTTTGGTTATCTTCAAGCTGCAAATTCATGATTGAAAAAATTCGTTGTTTAATGGCGGGAGAATAAACTGGGAATAAAATTTCAACTCGTTTTACCATATTTCTCGTCATCATATCTGCGGAAGATAAAAATAATTTATTTTCACCATTATGATGGAACCAAAAAATACGCGAATGCTCTAAAAAGCGACCAACAATACTTGTGACCGTGATATTATCGCTAATACCTGGAATTCCTGGTCGAATGCAGCAAATCCCTCTAATAATTAGCTCGATTTTGACACCTGCAATGGATGCCTCATATAACTTCATCATTAAATCTTTATCTGTTAATGAATTCATTTTTGCTTTAATAAAGCCGTTTTGATGTTCTCTATGACAACGAATTTCCTCATCAATTAATGCTATAAATGCATCACGAATATCATAAGGTGCTACGACTAAATGATGAAATTTGGGCTTATCAGTATAGCCGCTTAAGTAATTGAAAAAGTTCGTAGCATCAATACCAAACTCTTTATTCGACGTAATAATCCCCATATCTGTATATATTTTTGCGGTTGCATCGTTATAATTACCTGTACCTAAATGGACAAATCTTTCAATCTTACCTTGGCGACGGCGAACAACTAATGTAATTTTGGAATGTGTTTTTAAATTATTCATTCCATAAATAACTAAACACCCTGCCTGTTCTAATAATTTTGCCCAATGTACGTTGTTTTCTTCATCAAATCGTGCTTTTAATTCGACAAGTACTGTCACCTGTTTACCATTTTCAGCTGCTTGCTTAAGCGCTTGTATGACCGGAGAATTCCCACTTACTCTGTACAATGTTTGCTTGATGGCTAACACTGTTGGGTCATTTGCTGCTTCTGTTATAAAATCAACAATTGGTACAAAGGATTCATATGGATGGTGGAAAAATAGATCTTGTACAAGCGCTTTTTCGTATATATTTTCATGTGAGCTTAAATCCTGTGGTGGCTGTGGAATAAAGCTTTCAAATTCTAAATGCTCACGACCAACTGAAATAGCTTTTACAAAAGAAAACATAAACGTTAAGTCAAGTGGACCATCAATTTTAAACACATCAGATTCTTCAATTTCAAATTCATCTAATAAATACTCGAGCACATCGTCATTCATTTCACGATCACGAACTTCAAGGCGACTTCCAACACCCCATTTTCGCTTTTTCAACTCTTTTTCTATTTCTACTAATAAATCCTGTGCTCCCTCTTCATGAATTGTTAAGTCTGCGTTTCGTGTTAAACGGAATGCTTGTGACGATTTAACGGTATAACCATAAAACATTTTATTAATATGACTAGCTATGACATCTTCTAGTAACACAACTACCGTTTCATTTTGATTACTTGGTACTTTTATAAAGCGATCTAAAACAGAAGGCACTTGAACAATAGCTACTTTTTCATTATGATCTATTTCATTGCTATTATTATTTTCTAGCAAAACAAGCAAATTTTGTGTCCGCCCTAATAAAGTTGGAAATGGACGATAGGCATCTACCGCAACTGGCGTTAAAACAGGGAATATGGTTTCTTCAAACAGTTCATTTATATAGCGTTTTTGTTCAGATGTTAACAATTTTAAGTCACGAATAAATACATTTTCTTTTGGCAATAATTCATGCACTAAATGCCGATACACTTCCATTTGACGGCGAACAAGCGCTTGAGTACGTTCTGCAATTTTGGTTAATTGCTCCTTTGGCGTTAATCCAGATTTATTTTCCGGTTTATGAAACCCTGCCCGAACTTGATCTTGTAAACCAGCAACTCGAACCATAAAAAATTCATCTAAGTTTGAGCTGAAAATAGCTAAAAACTTTAATCGTTCGAGTAAAGGATTATTCTCATCTTCAGCTTCTTCTAAAACTCGTTCATTAAACGCAAGCCAGCTTAATTCTCGATTATTATAATATTGTGGTTTGGCAATTTCAGCTAAAAGAGCTTGATTTGTAGGTGTACTATTTATTTGATGTGCATACTTTTCCTTATTCAAATCTGTAGTCATCTTTCATTTCACCTTTCTTCGATTAATCGAATGCTTACCTGCAGTTTAAATACTCGCTCTATATGTTTTTTTTGTTTTTCCGCCTCATAGTTTTCAGCAACAGCGCTTCCTTTTGTTTTTATAATGAGTTCGAGTTGCTCGTCCATACGGTTCATTTTAATATCGCTAACAATATGGCTTTTTGACACGTTTAATGCATAAATAAATTTAAGCATCGCACCTAAATCACGTAGTTCTTTTAACTCTTCACGTGAAATCCATGTCATAAAAGGCTGTGCAAATCGTCTAAAATAGTCTCGATTTTTATAAGATGCCAATAAAGCAAGCTTTATTCGCTCAACATGGTTCATCCCTGTAATGGACTGATTTGCCAGTAAATAAAACGTATGCTGACTTGCAGATTCGAGCTCAATATATTCTCCTATCGCAAACAATTTTGCCGCTTTTGTTATAAGTTTGAAATGTTCCTCCCTATAAGGCACTAATTTTAATCGACAGCTTTCTTCATAAAACTGCTTCGCTAATGTGTACAGTGTATCTGTTTCTTTCTCTGAACGACCGTATTGAAAAGCTATACGTCGGGCATTTTCTTCAAAAACATGATGTTTATCAAATGCATTTTCATCTATCTGTAATACACGATTAATAATAAGTCCTTCTCGTAGTCCTTTTTTACTTAGTTGAAATTGCGATGTTTGGACGATTTCCATTAATACTGAAAATACTTCTAGTGCTATTGAAATTATATCTGCACGATCTGAAGAAAGACCATCTAATTGGCGTAAATCTTCTATTGTCATACTACCAAGCTCTTTTTTTAAGTCATCCAACTCTTTTTTTGACATTTCATATTGATGAATTCCGGAAATAGGGTAATTTATTTTTTGCTGATGCACTTGTACAACGTTACGTGCACTCCCCCCAATTGCAACGATAGGTAAGCCAACCCCTTGAATCCATTGTAATGAGTCAAACTGCTTCAAAAGGAACGTCCTTAATGCCTGTCTTTCTTCCTCTGTCATGATCCCATTCCTTACGAATTTTTGCTTTAAGGATACTGTACCGAATGGAAAACTCCATGTTTTTTGGAGACTTTTATTCTTAAAAAGAGTAATTTCTGTAGAGCCCCCACCAATATCAATTGTCACAGCTGAAGGTGTACTCATTGAATTAGCAACAGCTAAAAATCCAAAATAAGCTTCTTCTTCCTCTGATAAAATATCAATTTTTATCCCTGTTTCCGTTTCCATTCGAAGTAAGATTTGGTCATTATTTATTGCTTGTCTGACAGCAGCTGTTGCAACTGCTTGAACATTTGTTATCTGATAATCGTGTAATATTCTTTTAAAAGTAGTTAATGTTTTACTAAGTAATTGAATACCCTCTTTCGACATTTCACCATTCGGTAAAATAAAAGTTCGTAGACGGGCTACTGTTTTAATATTGCCAAATTCATGAAGTCCTTCATTTTTGTCATAACGATACATGACTAAACGAATAGTATTTGATCCGATATCAATAATAGCTGTTTTCAATTTTCCCAAAACCCTCACTTTTCTCTATTCATCCAAATTACACAGCTACCCATTCTATATTTCTTACTATTTTGATTTATCTTTTTTCTACAACAAAAGCCGGAGCAACTTATGAAAGTATCCGGCTTTTGTAAAACGTATATTCTTCGTTGAGGCTATAAAATTAATTCATCCACCTTTAAAATTAACTCTGCAATTTCAGGCTTAGATATTTGATCTTCTGCCCCAACTTTATCACCTTTATGGCGTAAATCATCTGTAATTAAGCTTGAGAAAATAATGACGGGTAACACTTTTAAATCTGAATGCTCTTTAATTCGTTTTGTTAAATGATGGCCATCCATTTGCGGCATCTCAATATCCGTTATGACCATTTGTACGTGATTCGAAACATTTCTATCAGCTTTTGCTAACGTTTCTAAATAATCATAAGCATCTCGTCCGTTTTCGAAAAACTCTAAATTAATATAACCCGCTTCTCTCATCGTGTCATGTAGTAATTTTCGTAGCAGTGGTGAATCTTCTGCAATAACAATTTTCTTTTCTGAGCGCTCACGCTTACCTAATTTTTTTACTGACTCGATACTGATCCCTGAATCTGGGTTAATATCTACCATAATTCGCTCAAAATCCAGCAGTAAAATCATATCTTCATTTTTTTTAATTACACCAATAACTTGTGATGTACCTCCTTGATACATATCTGAAGGCTTTTCTATTTGATCCCAAGAAATACGGTGTATTTGCGTAACATTATCGACATGGAATACAACGCGTTGTTTATTAAACTCAGCAACAATATATTTTTGCTGTGAGCTACGATCTGCGTTTTGAATGCCTAAAACTTTCAACATATCGACTACTGGTAATACCTCTCCACGAAGTTGGATTATACCTTCTACATGAGGATGTGCATGTGGTATAAATGTTACTGGAATCGGTTGAATAATTTCTTTTACTTTTATTACGTTAATACCGAATTTATTATTTGCTACTTGAAATTCGACAATTTCAAGTTCATTTGTCCCACTTTCTAACAAAATCCCTTTTTGCTCCAAAGGATCCTCACTCCTTATTAATACGTCCTTTATTCATATAGTAATTGTATCATAGCGCGGTAAATTGTTATACATTTGATTTCATCCTCTGTATATTTATGACAAAATTATCGAATAAAACCAAACTAAAGAACTAACAACCACTATCCGACCTATTACTTCTATACTTTACAATATACGACATAGTCCGCTAAAACTACCTGTGTCTAAATTGTGACAATTCTTACTCATAATATTTGATCAACGCTTGCGTTCCTTTTTCTCCATACCCTTCTTCTAACAAAGTATCGTACATTTTTTTGGCAAGTTGTAAGCCTGGTAATTGAATGTTCATTTGCTCTGCTTCATCAAGAGCAATTTTCATATCTTTTATAAAATGTTTAATATAAAAGCCTGGCTCTAAATTCCCCTGCAAAACACGTGGCGCTAAGTTTG
>DEQI01000214.1:12781-13749 GCA_002360295.1 Planococcaceae bacterium UBA3370 | reverse complement strand
GAAATACCTTGTTTATTGACAGCATGTATAATGATTTCATTGCTTCCTTTAGTGAATACAACCCCATTTAACTGCCCATTTTCAAGTACTACACCACCGTCGATCCCTATTTTTTTAGAGCAAGGGGAAAACCAAACATTGCCTGTACCTTCAGCATTTAATTTTTGTGTAGGCGTATGTCCAAACACAACCGTTTCTTTCGCTTTATGTGGAATACGAAGAAAATCATCTCGAATCCATAAAAAATCTTCTGGGTTCGTCTCTATTGCTTGCTCTACATTGGGGTCAATGCCTGCGTGAACAAAAAAATAATGTTCCCATTTTGTATAGAGCGGTAATGTTTTTATCCAATTTAATAAGGATGCATACTCTTCTTTTATCAATGTGGCGATTTGCTCAACGGAACATTCTCCCCATTCTATTTTTTGAAAGCTTTGAATTGTACTCGCTCCTCCAACACTGACAAATGTATAGGAATCTAAGTTCGGAAAGTTCAACCAGTGTAAGAAAAGCTGCTCGTGGTTACCCATTAAAGCGATCGCTCCATTTTCGACAAGTGTCTTTACTTTTTCTAGCACTTGTAAACTTTGTGGTCCACGATCGACATAATCCCCTAAAAATAGGAGCTTTTCCTCCTCTGGGTTCCATTTTTCCAACAACTGTGTAAGCAGATCAAAATTCCCATGAATATCCCCTATAACAAACACTTTATCCATTCCGTACACCCCCAATTCGAAAAACGGGCTGTCTATGACAACCCGCTTCCTATACCTGTAGTTCTACTTCGACAAACTGTTAAAAAACCCTTTTTTTACTTACTTTTTATAGATTTTTATCATAACTTAAGGTTGATTTCCGTTGCGCCAGCGTGCTTTCCTGAGGGCATCCGATGAGCCGCTTGGGGCAACAGATGTTTTTGTGTAGCGAAAGCGAAGCGTCAGCTACAGGACGTTGGTCACGAAGGCGTT
>DEQI01000214.1:9428-12712 GCA_002360295.1 Planococcaceae bacterium UBA3370 | reverse complement strand
ACGCTGGCTCCACTCCAATCACCTAATGCTTTATTAATTATTTTTCTTCTAATTTTAATAAAGATTCATTTCATCCAATATACACATTTTCCCACCTATCCAATATAAAATAATTATTTAGAATGGTTTATTTGTTTTTGTTAGCATAAGTAATGGAGAACGACAAGAATAGTAGTCTCTATTTGCAACGAAAGTAAAGCACCAGTCACTTAAGCCGAATGCAATGCAGGAGAGAGGTGGTGTTAGAAGTTTAAGAATACAACCTCGTTGTGCAATTCCTTCATTACCAACATCATGGTGAACTCAAGTAGACTGCAGCCATGTCCTAAATGCGCGTCTACTCTAATGGAGTAAATAACTGTGTATTTGTATTTTTTACAGAATATACACCTTTTACTCACATATAATTTATTTAGCATTAAAAGATATTATGGGCGGGGGAAATATACTAGCATGAGTACATTGATTGTTGGTGGATTTATTTTTTTTAGCATTAGTATGGGTGGAGCGATTGCTTTATTCTTTTCAAGGATTTTTAAACATTCAATGCAAGGACTATCATTAATATGTGGTGGTTTTTTAATTGGCCTTTTAGCACTGGACATTGTTCCAGCCTCAATACAATTATACCGACCTTTTAGTCTTATTATCGGCACTTTTACCGGTTATTTGTTGTTCCAACTTTTACACCATTTCTTTCACCAATCAAATCCACTCCAGCCTTCTATCCACTTACTCATCATTGCTTTATGTATACATTCCATTCCAATTAGTTTAACCATCGGAAGCTTATTAGGAACTTCTGCCCTTAGTATTGTATTAACAGCTTCTATTATCCTTCATCATCTTCCTGAAGGATTTGCTCTTACGACTGCACTCATATCTCAGCAAAAAAAAATACAAACGATGTTGCTTTATTTCATTTCCTTTTCATTATTTTTCACTTTTTTTCTCTGGATTGGCCAATTCACCAATTTAACTAATAAAGCAGAAGGTGTGTTAATGGGTATGTCCATTGGATTACTAGCTTCAATAAGCATTTCTGAATTTATTGGACATAACATTCGTGCATTTTCATGGAGATCCCTTTCCATTTATCTATTAATCGGGTATTTATTTAGTTACGTTTTCCATTCAATGATAGGATGAATTTTATACCCTTCGTTCCTTTATAAAAAAATAACCCCGGATAGTTTGTATTCTATCCGGGGCCATATTAAACCCTAATTTATTACTCGTATTTTTACAGTTTTAACTCCCCAAGCCATTGCATTCTCATGAGAAGGTATGAAGACATCAATTTTATTACCTTTGATCGCTCCACCTGTATCTCCTGCAATAGCTTCTCCATATCCTTCTACCCAAACTTTTGTTCCAAGCGGAATAATCCTAGGATCGACAGCAATTACTTTCTGATTTGGATTGGCTCGTAAATCAATACCATAAGCGGTTGTCCCAGAGCACCCTGTGCAATAAGCTGTGTATGCAGTTGCTGTTACAACCATCTCTGTTGATTCTGTTGTAGAAGGTGGTGCTTCGATTGGTCCTTGCGATACAGCAACTGTCGGTGGACTATAATTAATAGCGGATACAATTTTCTCCTGTACGTAAGGTTCCATTTGTTGGATAGTCATTTCCTCACCATTGATAATTAATTCATCTCCTGGGTGGATAATATGGGTCATTAAATTATTCCATACCATGAGCGATTCCAGTGGAATATTGTTTGCTATTGCAATTCGAAACAAATTATCCCCTTCTTCTACTGTATAAATTAGCTCTTCATTTTGGTCATGTAAACCAATTGTCGAGTCTAACGCATCCCAAAAATGAATGCCTTTCTCCTCTACGACATTGTCAATAATATAGTAATCATTTATGTCGACAGGATAAATTTCTGCATAAGAAACTGAAGATGCTGTTACGACAAAAAAAGCAGTGAATAAAAAAGCCCTTAATTTCAACATAATAATCCTCCTTTGTAAGAATCTGTAGTTTTTTGTCCAGTGTTACCCGTTAATTTCAAAAAATATACATTTATCGATAATAAAAAAAGAAATTACTTCCCTAAACAGTAAAAAAACTGTTTAAGAAAGTAATTTCTTATCGTTTTAAATTAACTTACCTTCGAAGGACAAAAGTGTGGATTTTCAAAAAGTGAAAGGAAGGATGCTACAGTTAGCTTCTATTCATGAAGTGTTTCTTCTTCCTTTGATAAAGAATCGGCACTTTCTTTATTTTTTTCCTTTATTCCTTCATCCTGTTGAATTGTTGTACGCCATATTCGCAAGCGAAATGCTTTTAACTCTAAATTACTTGCACCAATTATTACCCCTGAGATAATAATGAAACATCCAAGCAGTTGTTGCAAAGTGATGACTTCATGTAAAAATAAGGCCGCACCGATTAAGGCGAACATCGTATTAAAATTAGTAAAGATAGCTGATTCGGCTGCCCCAATATGCTTTATACATAAGTTATATAACGTATGACCAATAGCTGTAGCTAAAATAGCTGACAATAAGAAAATGGTCCAGACAAATGGCGTTAGTGATAAGAAACTTTGATAGCTCGTTGGATTCACGATCATTGTAAAGATAAGCAGAACCGATGAGCCCATAATAAGCATCCACCCGGTCATTAACATGGGGGGAATAATTTTTGTGGCACGGCGAATCGCAATAAAACTAAATGCCTGTAAAAAGAACGACATAAATACAAAAAAGTCGCCTATTTGAAGCTTCGAAAGCTGTGTCACATCATGGACAACTGCAATCAATACCCCGATTCCGCCAAGAGAAAAGCCGATAAACTTTGTTTTTGTCATAATCGTATCTTTAAAAACTACGGCAATAAATGCAGTAAACAATGGACTTAATCCACTTATAATAGCTGTTTTCATCGCGCTCGTTCTTTCAATCCCGTAAGCTAAAAAAACGTGGTGACAAATGACACCGAAAAAACAGCCAATGAAAATATATTTCCACGGCATTTCTGGAACAAGAAGCTTTTGCTTCATTAACAATAAAATGATAAACACTGTAATACCTGCAAACAATACGCGCATTGTTTGCATTGTTAACGGGTCTCCATTAGATACGATGATTTTTAGCCATGTCACATTCATTCCCCAAAGGAGCATGACGAATAGTAGAATGGAGTATACTTTTGCATTTGCCAATTAATCGCCTCTCTTACAAGTTTACTGAAAAGACTCTATAAGCTATAAACTTATAGAGCCTTTGTTTTACTATTTTTGGCTCATCACCATAACTTGGGGTTGA
>DEQI01000214.1:0-9314 GCA_002360295.1 Planococcaceae bacterium UBA3370 | reverse complement strand
TCGTTCCTTTATGCGCTAATCCCTAAGGAGTCACGCTGGCTCCACTCCAATCAACAAACACTTTATTCTTACTGTCAACCCTAACTTTCGGTGATGAACCCTATTTTCGTAATTACTACCTCAAAATACATCATCCAATCAAGATACATTAACTAAACCGATGTTCTGTTACTTTTCTTGTAAATATACGTGCCATCTATTATTTGGTCGAGCTTTACTGCATCGCCTATTTGTACTGCTTCATCTATACGCACTGTTAATTTTGCCTTTGTCTGATTGAGCTGGACTAGCGCTACTGTATAAGGTGCTAAATCGGCATATTCTGCTGGAGCAATATGAATGACAGTAAAACTATAGACCGTTCCCTCATCGGGTACTTCTCTTTCCTTCGTTATTTCATTTCGACAGTTGCTACAATATACTTTTTTCGTTACGGATTCTACGCCACAGCATTCATAAACCTTCATTTATTACACCCTTTCTAAAATATGGACAACAGAATAGGCTCCTGTACCCCCTAGATTTTGTGCAAGTGCTATACGAGGCTGATTGACTAATTGGTTGGAAGCATGCCCACGCAATTGACGTACTAGTTGATAAATTTGGGCAATCCCTGTAGCCCCAATTGGATGTCCTCTTGATAACAATCCGCCGCTTGTATTGACAGGCTTCTCTCCAGTAACCCGCGTTTTTCCTTGCTCAACCGCTAGCCATCCCTCCAGTTTAGGGAAAAAGCCTAGTTCTTCAATAGCCAGCATTTCAGTCATCGAAAAACAATCATGAATTTCTACAACGTCTATATCCTCTGGTCCAACTCCTGCTTTTTCATACGCCTGCATGCCAGATAAACGGATGGCCGGTAGGGACAGCAAATCGACTGCATCTTGCATCATGGTTGGACCCGATGCTTGTGCCGAAGCTAAAATCTTTATATCAGATGGCTTGCTTGATAATACGACTGCGGCTGCCCCATCTGTTATAGGTGAACAATCAAATAATCCGAGTGGATCCGTAATCATCCGCGCATTAACTATTTCCTCTAATGTCGTTGGCTTTTGGAACTGTGCGAGTGGATTTTGTAAGGCATTTTCCCGGTTTTTCAGTGCAATCTTTGCAAGATGTGATTTATTGGCGCCTGTCTCATAAAAATAACGATTCGCTAAAACGCCAAAAAATCCAGGGAAAGTAAGCCCTGCATATCTTTCATTTGTAGTTTGGTCCATAGCCGAGTTAATCACCTGTGTCACGTTTGCAGTAGAAGCGTGTTTCATCTTTTCAACACCGACAACTAACACATTTTCGTACTCTCCACTTAAAATTCCGAGTACTCCTTGCCGTAAAGCAATACCACCAGATGCACAAGCCCCCTCTAACTTCGCTGTCGGTATAGGACCCAGCCCAAGATCATTTGCGACTATTGCGCCAAGTATTTCTTGATTGGCTAAGCTCCCCCCCATATAATTGCCAACGTATACCGCATCGATTTTTAATCCTTTTGCCTGATCTAGTGCTTCTCTACAAGCAGCCAGCATCAAATCCTTTAAAGAAGCATTTTCACAGTTACCGAATTTCGTCATACCTACACTATGAATATACACCGTCATCGTGCTACCTCCGCATGTAATTTTACTAATTCACGCTTCAAAATTTTACCGTATGAGCTTTTCGGCAACTCATTCACAATAATAATTTCTTTAGGCTTTTTAAAACTCGCTAAATGGTTTTTGCATAACTGTAACAAAGCTTCTTTTTCGATATTTCCACGTCCATTTGGTACTACATACGCAATGACCGATTCTCCCCATTTCTCATCAGGTACGCCAATCACACATGTTTCTTTCACAAATTCATGTTTATTTAATACTTCTTCCACTTCACGTGGATATATATTAACCCCACCTGAAATGATCACTTCTTTTTTACGATCCACAATATATAAATAGCCATTTTCATCGAGTTTTCCTAAGTCACCTGTATGTAGCCAGCCATTACGTAACGTGTCCGTTGTCGCTTTCTCATTATTCCAATACCCCTGCATCACAAGCGGTCCTTTGGCAGTTATTTCACCAATTTCCCCTACAGGACACTCCTTGCCTTGCTCATCTATTATTTTGACTTCTACGAATGGGCCTACTCGTCCACAGGAGTCCAGACGAGATGCTAAATCTCCCCTCGGCATAATAGAAATACACATAGGGCCCTCTACTTGACCATACGTCTCAACGAATTTCGTCCCTACTTTATTTAATGCTTCCTGTAATTTCGCCGCAGCAATGGGTGAACCCGCCATGTTAATGGATTTAATAGTACTTAATTTATTCGGGTCGAAATGCTCATGCTGAATCATTAAATTGACCATTGTTGGCACTAAAAAAAGGATGGAAACACGATCTTTTTCTAGTGAATGAATAAACTGTTCTGGTTCAAATTTGTCATATACCACTTGTGTTAAACCGTACAGCCATGCCACATGGCTTAAAAAATTGGCGCCATGTGTTAAAGGCGCAACATGACCAATAATGTCATGAAAATCAACCTCACATGCGATGGCTAAAGATAAGGCACCACTGACCATATTGCGATGTGAAAGCATGACACCTTTTGGATTACCTGTCGTACCTGAAGTATACATAATAGCCATCGTATCGTTTTCATCAACTTCATTGACATACGCCTTTCCTTTAAATTGCTCGATGACTTTCTCATATGCATCCTCCAGATCAAGCACTACTAAATCCACTTGTAGTAAAGATATTAATGGTTGTTCGCCAATTAAAAGACGCATACCAGAATCATTGATTTGATATTCATGCTCTTTTGGATGTAAACGATAATTGAGTGGCACTTTGATTAAACCATATAGAGAAACGGCGACATCTAGCTCTATATGCTCTAAACGATTGGACATTAAGACACCAACGCGATCGCCTTTCGCTAACTTTAAACTGTTGAAATATGCTGTTAATGCATAAGCTCTTTCTAGTAATTGAGCATATGTAATGGAACGATCATTACACACAACGGCCGTTTTCTCTGGATAGGCACGAGCTGATTTTAATGCCAATTGTCCAATTGTACTCATTTAGCTTCCTCCTGCTCCTCAAAATGAAAGAATGGGACATTAAACTGTTCATCTACACGTCTTTTAACGACTACATTTTTAATCGGATAAATCATAAATTCGATTGTTATGGCTGTTTTATTTTCACCTTCAATAAAATGTCCACCATTTATTTGCTGATAGCAATCAACAAATGAGCCATGAAAATGTAGCTCAAGTTCATTTGTATCTGCATCAACACCGATAAAACCAAGACCTGATATGAGCTCTACTTCTGTACTAGTTGTTTGTTTAGGTGAATAAACTATGGTGCCTTCTTTTTCACCTTTTGCAACTTGATAGAAAGTAGCATAGGTTAAAGAACCCATGCATTGAAACTGCCCAGCTGTCACACCGAACTGTTGACAAATCTCTTTTATACCTGAAAATAAATCTGTCCCTTTTTTCAATCTCCCGATAATTCTTTCAGTAGAACGGTCATATACAGCTTGCCATCTTGGATTATCCAATACTAATTCCTCCGTCTACCTTCAATACTTGGGCAGTCGTATAGCTTGCTTCTTTTGAAGCGAAATACAATACAGCACTGGCGATATCATCTGGTGTACCGATACGCTTAATCACTTGTTGATCTAAATTGTATGGAACACCTGATGTAATGGCCGTTAATGTCGCACCTGGAGCAACTGAATTGCATGTAATACCGTATGGACCGAGCTCTTTTGCTACCCACTTCGTTAACGCAATCACGCCTCCTTTAGAAGCTGCATAAGCAGGACCGGATCGACCAGTGCCATCCTCGCCTGAAGTCACTCCGCCATTTAACCCTGATACAGAGCTAATATTTATAATGCGCCCATAATTAGAGTCTTTCATATATGGATATACACATGCTTGGGTAAATAAAAATGTTGCCTTTAAATTCGTATCGATATCTCGTGACCAATCTTCCGCTGTCATCGTTTCAATCGTTTTTCGGCTACATGTTCCGGCATTATTGACTAAAATATGAATCTCTCCATACTTTTCAATTGTTCGATTGACTGTTGCCTTAACGAAATCTTCATCACGGATATCCCCTAAACATTCTACATAACTGTCATGCGCTAATTTTTCTATCGTTTTTTCACAAGAATTTAAATCTACTAATACTACATGTGCCCCTTGCTTTGACAGCTGTATGGCCACCGCTTGCCCTATGCCACTTGCCGCTCCAGTAACGATCGCTACATCATCTTTTAATTTCATATGAGTTCCCTCCATCATTTAACGCCTAATAAATCTGGTAAAAATGTTGATAAAGCAGGTATATAAGTAACAAGTAAAAGTACGATGATTGAGGCAATAATAAACGGCACTACCCCTCGTGAAATCTGAATAATATTTGTTTTAGACATACTTGCAGCCACATATAAATTTAATCCTACAGGTGGTGTGAATAGACCAATGGCTAAGTTAATCGTCATAAATACACCGAAAACAGTCGGATCTACATTCAGTGACATCATAATCGGTAACAAAATCGGAACAAAAATATAAAATGCTGAAATGGCATCAATAAATGCACCTGCTATAAGTAAAATAATGTTCACTAATAGCAATATAATAATTTTATTATCGGTAATGCCTAATACTGCATTTGATAAAGTAGAGGCAATTTGTTCTGTTGTGACAATATAGGCAAAGACAGAGGCTGCACTTACGATAATCATGACAACTGCTGTTTGCAAAGCTGATTCAATAAATATACGGTACATCATTTTTAAGTAACCTTTACGATGAATAAACATTCCTACTATGAGACCGTATACAACAGCCACTACAGCTGATTCTGTCGGTGTAAAGAAGCCACCATATATTCCCCCTAAAATAATCACCGGAATCATTAGACCTGGAACCGCTTTTAAAAAGGCATCCCAGCGTTCTTTACCAGTGCTTTTACGGGTATTAGCCTCTACTGCTTCGTTGAATAATCCGCGCTTTACATCACGATTACGTACATACATGCCCGCAATGAATAGACCAATCCCTACTAAAATCCCGGGAATAACACCCGCCATAAATAATCGGTTAATCGTAATTGGAATTTGGTCTCCTGCCACTACCGCAAAAATAATAAAGGCAATTGAAGGGGGAATGATAATCCCTATTGCGCCCGCGCTAGCCACTAAGCCACCTGCTGTTTCTTTTCGGTATCCATTTCGAACCATGGCCGGTATTAAAATACCACCGATTGCTGCAACTGTTGCTGGTCCTGAACCGGAGATTGCCGCAAAGAAAATAGCTACTAGTACTGTGACAAGTACGATACCACCTTTACGATGGCCAACTAATGTTTGTGCAAAATCAATCAATCGCTTAGAAATCCCAATATGATCCATAATGACACCGGCTAAAATGAAAAATGGAATGGCTAATAATGTAAACTTAGCCACACTTGTATACATAATATCGGTTACAGCCGCAAAGCCTGCTAACCCATTGGAAATAAACATAACGATGATAGAGGAGACAGCTAATGAAGCTGCGATTGGTACTCTTAAAAAAACTAATAATATGAAAGAGCCGAAAAGTAATAAGGCAGTCATGCTAAATCATCTCCTTTAGGCTCATTTGCTTCATTCACTAATTTCAATTCTTCAAATGTTACTTGCACTGTACGAATTAAACACAGCAATGCTCCAAGTGGCAAAGCTAATGATAAAATCCATTGCGGCATTCCTAATGCAGGTGTTGTTTGCTTTATTTGTAGTTGGAATAGAACCATATCAATCCCGTAATAAAGAAGTGTTGCAAATAAAATCGCACTCGCTACAGCAGATACGATCACAATGATTTTTTTAGTTGCCTTATTCCCTTTGTCAAATAGTAATGTAAAGCCAAGGTGTGCATATCTGCGCACACCTAAAGCTGTTCCTACAAATGTTAATAATACTAATAAATTGACTGTTATTTCTTCCGTAAAAGAGAGGGATAAGTTGACTAAATTACGTGAAACTACATTGGCAAACGTAATCAGTGTAATCGTTGCAAATGTAATGCTGAGTAAAATCTCTTCAAAGTAATCTAATACTTTCATAATCTCTCTCCTCTTATGGTGTAAATGCTTTTAATAAATCTGCTCCCCAAATATCTGTATATTTGTCATATATCGATTGGGAAGCATTTTTGAAAGCTTCAATTTCTGCATCTGTTGGTGTGTAGGCTGACATACCTTTTGATTTGAGCTCCTCTAATTGCGTCGCTTCTTTTTCACGAGCAATTTTCACTTGATAGGCAGCCGCTTCTTTCCCTAAACGGTCGAACATTTCGCGATCTGCTTCACTCATTGAGTCATATAGCTTTTTATTCATCCCAAGCACTAGTGGGTCATATGAATAATTCCAAAGTGTTAAGTATGACTGTACTTCCTCTAGCTTTGACGAAGCAATTACGTCAATTGGATTTTCTTGTCCATCAATTGTTCCTTGTTGTAACGCTGTAAATACTTCAGAAAATGTCATTGTTGCTGGATCAGTGCCTAAAGCACGATATAAGTCCGTGTACATTGTAATACCTGGAATACGGATTTTTAGCCCTTTTAAATCCTCAGGTGACTTGATTTCACGCTTGCTATTTGTTAGTTGACGGAACCCGTTTTCACCATAGCCTAAAGCATGTACACCTTTTTCAGCTAAAATTTCTTTGATTTTTTCTCCGCCTTCACCGTTAAACACTTTATCTACTTCTTCATGGTTTTTAAATAAAAAAGGAGCACTTGCTACACCAAATCGCGGATCTAAAATAGAGTAAATAATCGTTGAGTTAAATGTTAAATCAATGGATCCTTTTGCTAGCCCTTCTACGGCTTTCCCGGAATCTCCACCTGATAATTGTTCATTTGTATAAACTTCAATTGCAATGCGACCATCTGTTTCCTTTGACACATCATCAGCTAATTTTTTTGCTGCTTCATACCAAGTGGATGAATCAGATACAGTGACTGACATTTTTAATTTATATTCTTTTCCTTCTCCACTTGAGCTATCGCTACCTCCACAGGCAGCTAATACTGTTGATAGAATGAACAGCATGACTATGAAAATATTTCTCTTCTTTTGTAATTTCCCCATCTTGCAACCCCCTAGCAAATTTTCGAACCCTTTATTTTGGTTCATAATAATTTTATATTTCTGAAAACTCTAAATATATATACTTTCGGAATAAAAAAATCCAATTCAGCTACTATTTTTTGTTCATGGACAATAAAAAACGCCCAAATTTGAGCGTTAACCAATTTTTCTATACATAGAGATGGCAATCATTAATTCTACTTTTTGTTCATTATTGTGTATATCGACGTTAAGTAGTTTTTCTATTTTTTTTAGTCTATATTTTAACGTATTTTTATGAATATGTAGTGTATCAGCAATCTCTTTTAATGGCTCATTACTTTTTAACCACATTTCTAAATTATAGACTAATTCCTTTTCAGATAATAACGGGCCTATTGTTCTTTCAATAAAATTCTGCACTTTTTGCTCCTCTAGATCTGCTAGTAAAAGCTCGAGCTTTAAGTCTTCTTCAAAAACAATGAATTTATTTTTTGTGCCTACAGAAAGTGCAATATTTGCTTGATTGAATGAATCTTTAAGCTCATAAAAGGATTGCGGATTGCCGACACCGATAAAAATATCATCATTAAATAGCTTGGCCAGTTTTCTATTAAATGAAAAAAGTGTTTCCTCTAAATGTGCACGCGATACTTTTGGTACAAGTAACACAAGTTTGTCAAAGCTCCATTGAAAAATATGTAATTGGGGATGGATTATTTGTATGTTTTTTAAATAATCGATTCCCTTCATGTCAATCCTTCTTTTTAATTGAATGATGATGACACGATCATACAGCTCTGTATCAATGTTTAGCATTTCAGCTCTTTGTTCTAACAACGATTTATCTACACGTCCGTTAAACAAATCAAGTAAGAAAAACTCAAACATACGCGTTTCTCGTTCTTTTTCTTGACGCATTAAGAAGTCCTCTACAAAAAATTGGGTTATTTTTTGTACGAGTTTTCCATATTTTTCGATTTCAGAAGGATGCCCGGTAACGCCAATTACCCCGATTGGCGTACCTTCAATGATAAGAGGCATAACCATTCCTTCTCGCACACCTTTTAATGTTGCAGACAGTTCTTTCGTCATATGCATGACTTCTTTGTTCTTCATTGCAATGAGCGCCCCTTCATGAAATTGATTCATCCGAGACGTGTCTGTGCTTGCGATAATAAATCCATTATGATCGATTACAACGACATCTTGATCAATTAAAATACCGAGTTCTTCTACGATTTTAGACCCAATCATTTGCAAATCGAACATCATTTCACCCCCATAGTGCAATACCATAAATATACCTTTTAATCAGAAAATTCTATTTATTAAGATATTTTACCATTACTCTCTATGAAGTTGAATACAAAATCAACAATATGATTCGCTTGTATGTTCGTTTCTAGTTTTTCTCTATGAATCCCCGCTTGTATTTGTAATAAGCAACCAGGATTCGCTGTCACGACAACAGCTGGCTGTAGTTGCTTAATGGTGTTCATTTTCGTTGTTAATATTTCACCCGCCAATCGAGGCTGTAACAAATTGTAAATCCCAGCAGAGCCACAGCATGTATTCGCATGAAGTAGTTCTTTATATTGCACACCTGGTAACGCCTTCAATATAGCTCTTGGCTGTTCAAATACTTTATTGACATTCCGTAAGTGACAGGAATCTTGATAGGTAACAACTTGTTGTTGATCCTGTTGCGGTAAAGTCGCTAAAAACTCAAGTAATCCTGCTTTCACTAATAAACTTGATATATCAATTGTTTTTTCAGAAAAGCGAATGGCCTTTTCACGATAACGTTCATCACTTTTTAAATGGATTTCATACTCTTTTAAAAATGCACCACAGCCTCCTGCATTGTTCACGATATATTGATAATCGTCTGAATCAAATGCTTCGACATTTCGAATTAAGTTTTGCTTGCCTCGTGTAAGCTCTCCACTATGTCCATGAAGGGCTCCACAGCAACTTTGATGATCTGGAATCGTTACTTCGACACCTAGTATTTCTAATAAAGCTACTGTCTTATCATTCGTTTCCTTATATAGCGTATCCATGAGACATCCCGTAAAAAAGGCAACCTTTAATGGAGAGTTTTGAACTTGCTTCAACGGTTTTATATCCTTTGCTACTGGTGGTAAAGATGCCTCCAT